>JAGHSD010000090.1 GCA_018066045.1 Candidatus Darwinimomas equi
AAGATATCTTAATTCAGAGTAACTGCGGAGCAGTTACTTCCGATTGATATCAAGTTCGCACGAAGAGGATGCTTTGAGTGAGTGAGTATGAACTGTAAGAAGCTCGAGGTCCTCGGATAGATATGGAGTCGTATGCTGCTGGTGAGTCCGCAAAAAAAGTCCACTTCGAATTATTGAAGTAGACTTTGTCTTCAGTCTGAGTACACCAGGGACTGTCCCTGGTGTACTTTTTTCATCATTACTGTATCTTCTCAAAATCACTTGCGGGATGTTTGCACAGCGGGCAGATGAAGTCTTCGGGGAGAACTTCTTCTTCGTAGATGTATCCGCATACTTTGCAGACCCAACCTTTCTTGCCGTCCGTCTGCGGCTTTGGCTTAACATTTTTCTGATAATATGTATAAGACATGGTCTCGACCTTGCTCATTACCCTTGCTTCAGTTACTTCGCATATAAACATTCCGTGTGTTCCGAGATCAACGTAATCGACCACCTTAAGTGACATAAATGCATTGATATATCTCGGCAGGAATACCAGTCCGTTGTCCGATCGTGGCAGATCTGTTCCGTACTCGGCAAACTTATCGACATTTCTTCCGCTCTGGAATCCGAAAGTCCGGAACACACTGAACGGTGCCTCCTGAGACAGGCAGTTAACGTTTAAGATTCCCGTCTGCTTAACGATATGATGCGTGTAATTTGCCTTGTTGATATTCACCGCAACCCTGTACGGATTATCGGTAAGCTGAACGACCGTGTTGACTATACATCCGTTGTCCTTCTTTCCGTCATTGGACGTCACAACATACAGCCCGTAGCCGATATTGAAAAGTGCTTTCATGTCGTTTTTGTCTGCCAGGTCTGTCATCTGCTGCTTGTAATCAATACAAAGCTCATCGGCAAGTGCCTCAAGCTGGGCCCTGCTCTCATCATTCAGTGCCGACATAATGCGGACGCTGTTCTCGGCAAATTTGATATCCTTGCACACCTCGAGCATTTTCCTCATAACCCCTGCTGCAGCAGGTGCCCAGCTGCCGTTTTCGATAAGAGCAATCGTCCTCTTCTGATAATTGCGCTCAATCAGATGGTTGATGAAGTCTTTCATAAACGGGAAAATGTCAGCGTTGTACGTAGTTGTTGCCAGCACCAGCCGCCCGTATCTGAACGCATCTTCAACCGTTTCATGCATGTCATCTCTCGCTAAATCCGCAACGGCCACCTTCGGACAGCCTCTCTTCCTGAGCATATCCGCAAAGAGCTCTACGGCCTGCTTTGTATTTCCGTAGACTGATGTGTATGCTATACAGATTCCGTCACTTTCGATCCCGTATGATGACCATGTATCGTACAGTCCGAGATAATGTCCGAGGTCCTCCGTAAGCACCGGGCCGTGCAGCGGGCAGATAATCCGGATATCAAGGTCTGCTGCCTTCTTAAGAACGTTCTGAACCTGTGCGCCGTATTTTCCGACGATGCCGAAGTAGTATCTCCTTGCCTCACAGTCCCAGCCCTCCGGATCAACGACATCATTTGCACCGAACTTTCCGAAACCGTCTGCAGAAAACAGGACCTTGTCTGCTGCATCGTAAGTCATGATGACTTCCGGCCAGTGAACCATCGGTGCCGCAACAAATGTCAGCGTATGCTTTCCGAGAGAAAGCGTGTCGCCTTCTTTGACAACGATTCTCCTGTCCTCGAAATCCGTTCCGAAAAACTGGTTCATCATTGCAAATGCCTTCGCCGACGAAACAATAACAGCATCCGGATATGTATTTGCAAAATTCACGATATTTGCCGAATGATCCGGTTCCATATGCTGCACCACCAGATAGTCCGGCTTGCGATCGCCCAGTACGGCCGCAATGTTATCCAGCCACTCATGTGTAAAATTTCTGTCTACAGTATCCATAATTGCGATCTTGGAATCCACGATCGCATAAGAGTTGTATGCCATTCCGAGAGGAACGTCATACTGTCCTTCAAACAAATCGATCTGATGATCATTAACGCCAATATACTTTATATCATTTGAAACTGTCATTTCTGTTTCCTCCTTGTTTTATTTGTGAACACCAGGGACAGTCCCTAATGTACTTTCAGGAATAGTTCCTATTATTGATTTTACCATAAGAAGCCCCTAGAGTAAAGTTCGTCTTTTTATGTTATACTATCTTCAAACACATCATTTCTTATCAGATAAAGAAGGGAGCTCCTATGGAATTCATATTCAAGACACCTTGTGTTTATGACGGCGACGGTTTCGGCTGCGCGAGCTTCGGCTTTTCCGGCGCGCCTGACCCGGCAAAAGAAGGAATCAGAAAATTCACAAATGTTCCGGCCGGACAGTACTTCACCGGAACGCTGGATGAACTTTTGGAAAAGATTCCCGCAAAATCAGAGAACGGTCCGTGGCAGGCAGGTATCGTCCTGTTCGGTAATTGTGGTAAGGAAAATGCTTTCGTAAGGCGACTTTCTGAAAAGACGGGGTGTCCGCTTGCCGGCGGAGCGGCGGCCTGTGATCCTGTGAACGGAAAGAGCGGTCTGGTGGCAGGTTTCAGTCAGGCTGCAGTATATATGATATGCGATCCAGCAAAGACCGTGACTGTTGAAGGCCGCAACATACATACCAACCTGCTCGGTGAGCATAAGATAGGATTTACCGATCCGAGGATTTTAGAAACCATCGACGGTGAAGACGCTCTGACATGGTATACGGCGAAGCGCCGGGAATATGGCTTTTCTGAGAAAGATTTCGAACATATGACTCTGTCTGATCTTAACAATATCAATGCGCACATGTCGGTTTCAGACGGCAGGCTGGTATCCGGGCGGGATCTCTGTGAGACCATGATACTCAGATATGTAAATCCAGGAGATGTGTATCCGCAGATGAAGGCGTTTTATGATGATGAAGATGCGATAGTATTCGGATGCGCGGGACTGAAAGGAATACTTGAACAGGACATCATGACTGCAGGTACCGGACTCTTTATGTTCGGAGAAGTTGCAACACTCGACGGTATCAGTGAGTTCGGAAACCTGATGCTGTCGAAAGTCATAATAAAGGGTTAACCATGGCAGATAAAAAAGAAAAAACAAATGTAATGCGGGTGCTGGATGCTGCAAAGATTTCTTATGAAGAATTCACTTACGGCAGTGATGTCGGCACAGTCGGCGTGGAAGTTGCACGTGCACTGGGGCAGGATGAGACCCATGTTTACAAAACATTGGTCACCACAGGAAAGACCGGCAGGCACTATGTCTTCGTGATTCCGGTGGCTGAAGAACTGGATCTGAAAAAAGCCGCTTCCACGGTCGGTGAAAAATCCATAGAAATGCTCAAAAGCAAGGACCTTTTAGGACTCACAGGATATATCCATGGCGGATGTTCCCCCATCGGGATGAAAAAGTTTTTCCGGACGGTGCTTCATGAGACCGCCGCTGCTCAGGATTACATCATGTTCTCCGGCGGCAGGATCGGTTTTCAGGTCAGGATGAATCCTAAAGACCTGGAGAAAGTCATACGAATCGAATATGCGAATCTGATAAAAGAACAATAGGGACTGTCCCTGTTGTTTCTTAAAAGGCAGGCATGTCAAAACGATGTGCCTGCCTTTTTGTTATAGTATACCGGAACGGAATCAAAGATCCTGATTGATTTCTACGGCTTCTCCGTTTGGGGATTTAACTTTGAAATATCTGCATCCTCTTTCCCATCGTGACGGGATTGCTTCAATGCCTTTGGTAATCACTTCAAGACCTGCATCAACACACAGCTTATAATCTGCCTCGATATCTGTTGAATTGATTGCGATATGATCAACTTTACCCTTTACCGTCGGATCCAGATTTTCATTCTGCGAAATTTCATATGTAACCGGTCCGTTTGTTACAAACCATGTATAAAACTCACCGCGGGATGATTTGAATTTCCCTTTGAGTGTAAAGCCGAGTTTTTCCATATACCACTTTGCGTCTTCTTCTGAATTAACTGCCTGTAAGCCAATATGATCTAATTTTCTTCCTTCAAACATTGTTTGATCCTCCTTCAGGATTTTTCGGCAAACGCTTGCCTGTAAACCTTTATTATTATACCAAATATCCGGATATTTACAGCAGTAAAGTATGATATAGCACAACAAATACATTAATCAAAAAAGATTTGCCGGGAAAATCATTCGTCCGTTGCTGATAACCGAAACCAGAGTTGCATCTATGCAGGAAACATCCTTTACAACCGCTTCATCTGTAAAGTCCCTGTCATAAACGGTGAAATCCGCCGCTTTTCCGACCTCTATGCTGCCGAGATTGTTTTCTTCTTTCAGCAAGTAGGCAGGATTGTTTGTCAGGCATCTGAGGCTTGTAAATCCGTCAATACATTCCTCTTCGCCTCTTCGTTCATCAGGAAAAGCTTTTTTCGCTTCTTCCGAATAGACCTTGTAATCCCTGGCGACATGAGCAGCTTTGTTTTCCCGTCTTGTCGCGGCACAGAAAATCTGCTCTGCTGCTGTTCCGCTGCTGTCAGTATGAAAGCTTGTCACAACGCCCGCATCAACAAAGGATTTGACTTTAAACATATTCTTTGCCTCTGTTTCGCCGTAAACCTTTATTTCATCTTCTTTTGTTCCGAACTTCCATGTTGACCATGTAGGATTAACAACCGCTATTACCTTATTATCCGCAAAACGTTTCGGCATATCAGCAGTCACATACGTCAGATGTGCCAGCGCATTGCGCGCATCTATGTCTGGAAGTGCATTATAAACCGCTTCGTAACAATCAAGCCCATAATTGGCGGCACCTTCACCTATTGAGTGCATATGAACCTGCAACCCTTTTTCGTTTGCGGTTTTTATTATTTCGATAAGCTCTTCTTTTCTGTCTTCATTCCATCTGATATAACCATGATAATTATCGCCTTTTCCGGCCTGTGCGGTATATGGATTCAACGTCCAGGTCGTCAACGCCTCCACAACACCGTCAAGAAATATCTTTAAACCTGTGATTTTGAAATATTCACTGTTACATTCTTCTGCCAGTGCCGCAATTTTTTCAACATCTTTCAAAGGCTCTTTGCTGACATCTGCAATCTCACAAAGGGCACGAATTTTTATCTTTAGCAAACCTTCCTCTGCAAGTTCCTTATAGGCGCTTACCATCGGAAGTTTTTCTGTTTCGACGATACCTGCATCACAAATACAGGTGAAGCCCTGTTTAATGCAATTATTTTGCTGCGCAAGAAAGAATTCTTTAAGCTCGTCCTTACTGATGGGTATCTGCTGAAACAGATCGAATCTGGGTGTCTCAACAACATATCCTGTTGGTTCTCCGCTTTCATCCACCTTTATTCCGTCCGTACCATATACGCCGACCAGATCCTTGAGCTTAAAATATTCTATTGCTTTCTGATTTAGAAGCGCCGCATGACCGCCGCCTCCCGCAATCATGACAGGAACCTCATCGGAGGCATATTTATCGAGCACTTCATGGGTTGGTTTATCTTCATCGCCTTCGTGAATCCAGAATCCCATCCCTTTATATACCGGCTTCCCCGGATGCTCTTCTATGTACTGTTTCATCACTTCAGCATCCCGGCGCAGTGTGTCCTCTGCAGAAAGCACAGCACCGTCAACCAGCATTGTAGCTACGAGCCCCATATGACTGTGACCATCTATAAAACCGGGATATATAACATTTCCTCTATAATCATGTATAAGAGTGTCCGGTCCGATATATTCTTTGGCTCCTTCGGCGCTTCCGACAAAAACAATCTTCCCGTCTTTTTCGGCAACAGCCTCCGCAACGGTACCTTTGTCGTCCATTGTCACGATTTTTCCCAAAAAAACTGCATCGGCAAGATCTTCAGATACTTGTACGTCATCGGCCATTACCTCTCTGGGCTGCGTGCTGCAGCCGACCGACATAATGAGCATGCATACTGCAAGAATGATACCTGCTATTTTTTTCATATTTCTTTCTCCCATACGTGCTTATAATTTGTCAGATTAGTCGCTGTTCCTCTGTAGTTAGTATATGCATAAACGGTACACAAAATCAAGAACATATACCGGACTTATGATGCGATAGAAAATGGCGCATCTGGCAATGAAAGATTGTTACGAGTGAGGCAGGACCCCGAAAGGTCCTGCCTCAAGTATTGTTTTACATTATAATTTGTAATACAAAGTGCATTATGAAGCTATCTTATCTGTCATTAACAAAAGCAATCTTAAATCCTGTCATAGAGATGTTCTTAGCCATTGCCTCGTTCATCTGATCAAGTGGATACTTGTCGGAAACAAGCTCGGTAACAGGAATTTTTCTATCAGCTCCTTCTTTAAGAATCTCAATTGCATGAACCCAGTCACAAGCCTTGTAGGTCCATGAACCGACTGCCATGATTTCCTTGTTGCACATATCAAAGTGTGGATTGTACTGTGCAGGTCCGCCATCAAGGAAGAATCCCATCTCGCAGAGACCGCCGCCGCGACGGATGTATTTCCAAACCATTTCGGCTGCCTTCGGAACACCAGTGCACTGGAATACGAAATCAGCACCGTCCTTACCGGTGATTTTCTGCATTTGCTCATATCTGTCCTCATCCATGAAGTTAATGGTATAAGCAGCGCCTAACTTTTTAGCCATATCAAGTCTTGCAGGATTGTTGTCGATACCGATAATATTTCTTACTCCCATAGTTCTGAGAACGACGATAACGAGAAGACCGATAGGACCGCAGCCTGAAATTCCTACATAACTGTTGTGCTTGAAATTGAAAATCTTCTTAGCCATCTCAACAGCATGAACACCTACTGCAGTGGGTTCGATAAGAAGACGGAGGTCTAAATCAGGCATATCGGAAACATTGAAAATGACACCGCCTTTGCCGATTACCATGTAGTCTCCGTAATATCCGTGGAAATAGTTTTCCTCACCCGGAAGCAGACCAAAGCTCTCTCCGTTAGGACAGAGTTCAATATGCTCAGGATCATTCTTGCAGACATCACATGTGCCGCATGTTTTAAGACCTGTGACAACTTTGTCTCCAACTTTCAGAGGTTTGCCGGTATAATCCTTGGTTACATTTTTTCCGATTGCAACAATCTCGCCGGAGCCCTCATGCCCTAACTGAACCGGGATGTATTTAAATGGATCTCTGCGATATTCATGAACATCGGTTCCGCAGATTCCGCAGCCCTCGACTTTGATGAGCACTTCGTCATCATTTATCTGTGGCACAGGAAGTTCGAAAACTTCAATCTTCTCAATGCCTGTCAATGCCGCAACTCTAGCTTTCTCTGGTATAGCCATCAATTAATCCTCCTTCTGTTTGTGAAATACTTTGTTAAATGCTTACATGACTCAGCATACAGCAAAAAGAAGAGTATGAGAATAGATCCGACAGAAAATGTTAGAAATTTAGCAATATGCACAATCCGTTCTGAAAATATTGGTGATAATTCGTGCCAACGGGGACGGTTCTCGTTGGCACCCTTACTTCAAATCATAGTCTGGGATCGTGACGATGTGCATCTGATGATCCTGATATTCTTCACCCTTTTCCTCATATACCATC
>JAGHSD010000110.1 GCA_018066045.1 Candidatus Darwinimomas equi
AGGCTATGCTGCTTTTGTCGGGCGGTATTGATTCACCTGTTGCAGGATATATGATTGCAAAACGCGGTGTGAAGATCGAAGCCGTATATTTCCATGCACCGACTTATACAAGCGAGAGAGTAAAACAGAAAGTTGTGGACCTTGCAACAAAGGTGGCAAAACATGCCGGACCGGTAAATCTGCATGTGGTTAATTTTACAGATATCCAGATGCTCATATATGAAAAATGCCCTCATGAAGAGCTGACGATAATCATGAGAAGATATATGATGCGTATTGCTCAGAAAATTGCAAAGAACAATGAGGATCTGGCACTTATTACCGGAGAAAGCATAGGACAGGTGGCAAGTCAGACCGTGCAGTCGCTTGTTACGACGGATGCGGTATGTGAAATGCCGGTTTTCAGGCCGCTGATAGGCTTTGACAAGCAGGAAATCATAGATATATCAGAGAAGATAGGAACATTTGAAACATCAATAGAGCCTTATGAAGACTGCTGCACTATTTTCGTTGCAAAGCATCCGGTTACAAAGCCGTTACTGGAAAAGATAGAAAAATCAGAAGCTAAGATTGCCGAAGAGGCAGAAAAAATGGTTGCAACCGCAGTCGCAACCAAAGAAAGGATTCTGTGCAAAGCAAAATAAGTGTTTATACCATGTATGGTTTAAGCTTCTCTAAAATCTCGTCCATATTGTCGCTGTCATGAATGCAGAGCTCAATGGGCTTTGACAGATCAAGTGAGAAGATTCCCATGATGGATTTTGCATCGATTACATAACGTCCCGAGATGAGATCAAAGTCAGAATCGAATCCCGCAAGAGTGTTTACAAAGGATTTAACCTTATCGATTGAGTTTAAAAATATTGTTACAGATTTCATAGATTACCTCCAGTCAGCTGTTTTGTTCTGCATTTATATTACTTTTTATGGAAAATAAAGTCAATAAAAAAGTAGCTTTCCATACGCTGGGATGTAAAGTGAACATATGTGAAACAGAAGCACTTATCCGGATATTTGAAAATTCCGGATACACTGTTGTTGATTTTAATGACAAGGCGGATATATATGTGATCAATACGTGTTCGGTAACCAATATTGCCGACAGAAAATCACGCCAGATGATACACCGGGCCAGAAAAGCGGCACCGGATGCGGTCATTATCGCAACAGGATGTTATGTGGAAGGGCTTGATGAAGAAACGGCCGGGGAACTGAACTGCGACAGGCTGATAGATAATGCTCATAAGAATGAAATCGTGGCACAGGCGGAAAAAATAGCCATAACAAAGATGGGCAAGCATGTACGTGCCGATGTTAAAATAGAAGACGGATGCAATCAGTTCTGTTCATACTGTATTATCCCGTACAGGAGAGGCCGGGTAAGCTGCAGGCCTCAGGATAGTATTCTCAGGGAGGTCAGCCAGCTGGCAGCAACCGGACATAAAGAAATAGTTCTTGCCGGAATACACATTTCATCATACGGAAGAGATAAACTTGCCGGACTGATACGGTCAATCGGTGATATCGAAGGAATCGAGAGAGTTCGTCTCGGATCGCTGGAACCAAGACTTATAGATGAAAAATTCCTTGAGGGGCTGAGGGGAGTCAGACAGTTCTGCCCGCATTTCCACCTGAGTCTTCAAAGCGGATGCGATAAGACACTTAAGGCCATGAACAGGCATTATACAACAGACGAATTCCGCAGGGGTGTTGAACTTATCAGGAGCTGCTGGGAACATCCGGCGATCACCACAGATGTGATAGCGGGTTTTCCGGGAGAGAGCAGAGAGGATTTTGAGATATCCAAGGCATTTACGGATGAGATGAGATTCTACCAGATGCATATTTTTCCGTATTCACGGCGGAAGGGAACCGCTGCAGACCGTATGCCGGGTCAGCTTACCATGGCAGAAAAGCAGAAACGTGTTGATGAATTAGAAGAGATTAATAATAGAAACACGCAGGCATTTATCGATTACTACATAGGCAGGGACATGGAGGTGCTCGTCGAGGAAAACGACGGTGAATACCTGACGGGACATACACCGGAATATGTCAGGGTGAAGCTCCCGACAGAGGATTACGGGACGGAATGCATCAATTCGCTTGTCAGATGCAGAGGTGATAAGTTCATTCTTTCGTAAGATTCCGTAAGGAATAGTATATTGTTTCCGGAGCGCGGAAAGAATATAATATCCGTAAAGTGAGGGCACGATTATGACATATTCTACAGATACCAGATTTTTTGAAAAAGTTGAAGAGCAGAAACTTGCGGTCAGCGAGATTATTTCTCTTGTATATGCGGCACTTAAGGAGAAAGGATACAATCCGGTTAATCAGATAGTAGGTTATGTTATGTCAGGAGATCCGACTTACATCACAAGTCATAAGAACGCCAGAAGTCTGATCATGAAAGCCGAAAGAGACGAGATACTCGAAGAACTCCTGAAAAATTATATTGATACAAGACTTGAGTCGAATTGATATGATTGAATTACAGTAACCAAGGTTACTTAAAATATATGTTTCATCTGCAAACTGAACAGTCTTCGCAAGGACAAGGAAGGGCTTGTTCTTGTTTTGGTGTTTAACGAACGGGAGAAATCAAATAATATGAGAATCATGGGACTGGACTACGGTTCCACAACAGTGGGGGTAGCGATGAGTGATGCACTGGGCTACACTTCACAGCCGAAGGAAACCATAGTCAGGGAAAAGGAAAACCATCTGCGCAGGACTCTGGCACAGATAGTGAAGATGATTGAGGAAAATGAAATCGGACTTATTGTTCTCGGAAAACCTGTCAGAATGGACGGGACGGAAGGAAACAGAGTTGAGAAGACCGGGGAATTCAAAAAGGCTCTGGAGGCAAGAACATCCGTACCGATCGTATGGCAGGATGAAAGGCTGACTACGGTGGAAGCCGATGAAATACTGGAAGAAAGCGGAATACCGCGCAGCGAGAGGAAAAAGTATATTGACAGTGTGGCAGCATCGATAATACTGCGTGACTATATGAATGAAAAGGAAAGAAAATGATGGAAGATACTAATAAAATAGTGATCAAAGATGACGAAGGAAATGAGATTGAGCTGTTTGTGCTTGAAGCAACAAAGATTAACGGAGCATATTATATCCTGACAACTGATGCACAAGAGGATGAGGACGGTGAGTGCTATATCCTCAAGGACGTATCAAAACCTGAGGATGCAGAAGCAGTATATCAGTTCGTTGAGAATGAAGATGAATTAAATTTTGTAGGAAAAATATTTGCAGAATTAATGGAAGACACGGAGGTAGTTTTTGAGTAAATACAGTAATAATCCTCTTAACAGATTAAAAGAGGTAGGAAAGAAAGCAAGTGAGGCAGCGGTGAGAAAACCCGGTGCAGTAAAAAAGGCAGGACAGAAGACAGGTGCTGCCGATAATAAAGCAGAAATAAAAAAAGGCAGACAATCCAAGAATCAGAGCAAGACAAAGCATCCGATTGAGCTGAAACAACCGGCAAAGCAGACAAAAAAACAGCAGGCTCCACAGCCGGCAAAGCAGACAAAAAAGCCGCAGAATCCTCAGCCTGTAAAACAGACAAAAAAGCCGCAGAATTCTCAACCGGCAAAGCAGTCCAAAAAGCAGGCACCGGTTCAGTCTGCAAAAGGTGAGACGGTTAAGATAATTCCGCTGGGCGGACTTGAGCAGATAGGACTGAATATCACTGCGTTTGAATACAGGGACAGTATCGTAGTAGTGGACTGCGGCCTGGCATTTCCCACAGATGATATGCCGGGTATAGATCTTGTAATTCCGGATGTAACATATCTGAAGGATAATGCAGACAAAGTCAGAGCATTCTTTGTAACGCACGGACATGAAGATCATATAGGTGCTTTTCCGTATGTTCTGCGCGAACTGAATGTTCCGGTTTACGGAAACAGACTTTCGCTTGCACTCATAGAGCACAAACTGAAAGAAGCAGGAATACTCGACAGTGCAAAACTCAGGACAGTTAAATACGGGGATGTAATAAATGCGGGAGAATTCAAGGTCGAGTTTGTCAAGACCAATCACAGTATCCCGGATGCAGCGGCACTGGCGATATCGTCACCGGCAGGAGTTATCTTCCATACGGGAGATTTTAAGGTGGATTACACACCTATATTCGGGGACCCCGCAGATCTTCAGAGAATGGCGGAAATCGGAAACGCAGGCTGCCTTGCACTTATGTGTGATTCGACCAATGCGCCCAACGCAGGGTCCACCGCTTCCGAAAAGACAGTAGGAAGAAAGATTGAAATTATCTTCTCCGAGCATAAAGATCAGAGATTCATAGTCGCAAGTTTTGCATCCAATGTTGACAGAGTTCAGCAGATAATCGATGTGGCTCATAAATTCGGGCGCAAGGTAATCGTTGAAGGAAAGTCGATGTCCAATATTCTTGAGATAGCCACTAAATTAGGATATATCAAGATTCCGGAGGGAACGCTGGTGGATATTGAGATGCTGAAGAATTATAAACCTGAGGATACGGTAATCATTACCACCGGAAGTCAGGGAGAATCCATGGCGGCGCTCAGCCGTATGGCAGCAGGTACTCATAAGAAAGTTACCATTACAGAAGGTGATGTCGTGGTAATGAGTTCCAAGACCATACCCGGAAATGAAAAGGCGGTTGCAAAGGTAATTAACGAACTTTACATGAAAGGTGCTGAGGTCGTGTTCCACGATACACATGTATCCGGACATGCATGCGAGGAAGACATCAAGCTTATCTACGCGCTGCTGAAGCCGAAGTATGCGGTACCGATACATGGCGATTATATGCATTTAGTGGCACAGAAACAGATTGCCATAGAGATGGGAATGCCCGGAAGAAATGTAAAGATAATTTCTTCGGGAGATGTTCTGGAAGTCGGAGAAAACAAATGCGAGATCGTTGACCATGTGGAAACCGGAACAATATTTGTTGAGGGCTCCAGAGTCGGAGATGTAGGAAATATCGTTCTTAAGGACAGACAGAGTATAGCACAGAACGGAATTATCGTAGTATCCGTTGCGATACAGGACGGGTCAAATCTGCCTGTCAGCGGACCTGACATCACCACACGCGGATTCATCTATGAAAAGGAAAATGAAGAACTGATAGATGAGCTGAAAGGTGTGGTGGAAGACAGACTCAATGATGTGCTGTATCGAAAAGGTGCGGATGAGAACCGGATAAAGAGCGAGATGAGAGATGCACTAAAGAGCTATCTTATCAAAAAGAACAAGAAAACACCTGTTATAGTTCCGGTAGTGATGTATGTATAAGCAGGACATATCGATACATATATAGTATAATA
>JAGHSD010000133.1 GCA_018066045.1 Candidatus Darwinimomas equi
CAGTATATAAATACATGCTGCCGCACATGAAAGCAGTATCATGACGATTGACATATCCACCTTCATAACCAATGCCGACAATATAAACACAAGCGTACCCGCTCCGACGGCAACATACCACGAATACTTAAACGGTATCTTATGAATCACATACACTATCACAAGTACGGCTGCAAAAATAACGACAGCCATCCACATTTCTTTATTCTTTACGACACCGTCAATAATCGAAAGAAATTTTTCGGGAAGATCTGTAATGCTTATCTTATCGTCCACTGCTATAACCGCCGGTGTCCCTTTAACAAATGCAAGCATGAAATAAATCACAATGCCGCAGCACATCGGAACAATAGAAATAACGCTCCCTGCCAGCCCGACAATCAGCGGAATCACATAAGGAATCTTTAATGCAAAAAGTACCGGCGTCAGAATAAGCACAACCGGATCTCCCGGGTGAAAACTGTAATATAGAAGTGCGATAATGATAAGGAAAAATGCCAGGATAACCGCCATTTCCATTGATGCCTTATACACATTTGCCACAAGGCATAATGAAAGCACCGCAGCCATAAGACCGTACGGAAGAAGTGAACAGATAAGAGCAATGATGATAAGCACGAAAGGATTCTCAAACAGGCTGATATAGCAAAGTCTGTCGCTCATAAGCTTAAGCGCTATGAACGCAATTGCAAACTTAATCACAGCTTCGATAATAATATCGAATTTGCCATAAAACGCTTTTAACTTTTCAATCACTGTCATCAACTCTTATTTTCCCGTATAGAATCTGCGGTCGAATCTCTTCAGTTCCGCATTGTGCATCTTGATATCTTTCTTCCCGTTTGAATACCTTACGACATATACAATAAGAACAATAAGTTCATATATCAGCAGTCCGATCACATAGTATTTAAAATACGGTTTGAACATCTCAAGTATCATAAATATACTGGTCTGACCCATTATCTCATCGGATCTGTAAATAACAATAACTCCGAAAACCATCAGAAAGCAGAGAGTGTATGCCACGAAACACCCTAACATATGCCTCTCGACATAATCGAACCCGAAATAGGAATTAATTATGTAATTCTTCTTCCCTTCATCCCGCTCATATCTGGCAAGATCGATCATTTTTCTGATTTTTTCTTCGTTTACCATATCTGCTTAATCACAATAAGAGTCAGGTCATTACATACTATATGTAGTGTAACATAAATGTATACAATGTTCCATAGAATTAAGCAAATTGTAATTGCAAAAAAAGAACCTCTGTAAATCAGAGATTCTTTTCACGCATTATATATCTTATTCCGCTCTTTGCGGCTGTTTCCTCCGGGACTATCCACTCGATTTTTGTACTTCCAAGCATCTTCTGAAGTGCCGGCTCCAGCAGCCTTCTGAAATATCCGCTCCGGTTAACTCCTCCGGCATATACTATTTTCAGAGCATCTCCGCAGAAATGCATTTTCTCAAATGTCGTTCTTATATATCCTGCGATGTGAAAAGCTGCTTCAAGCACGATTTCCTGACATGTCGGCTCTCCCTTTTCCGCAAGTCCTATCGCGTCTTTGGCTATCGAGGCCGCGGTCGGAACATCAAGCTCATTTAAAGTCCACTGAAGCGGAGTATCTCCGTCCCTGAATCTCAACACCAGTCCGATTACCGGATCGTCATCACCGGCACCTTCGTCGAGTCTCTGGATAGCCTCCTTTATTATCTCTCCGCCTATCCATGTTCCTGAACCCAGGTCGGAATACGGCATTCCCCATCCCGCGGTTCTATAATGCTTTCCTCCGCAGATACCGTATGCAATCGCACCTGTTCCGCATACAACCGCTATACCGTCTCCGTCAACAAGTCCGCGAAGAGTATATTCACAGTCGTTGCACAATATTACTCTGTCCATATCGATTCCGGTTCCGGATATCAGTTTTCTGTAGTATTCAAGATCCTTTTCGGAATCTATTCCGGAGAGTCCGAACACTGCCCCAGCAATCTCATCAAATGAAATACCCTTGTCAGTAACAGTCTTCAGTATCTGTCCGGCTATATCCATCCTGCCCTCGCGGTCATCATCATTCTTATAATTCGACCCGTCATAAAACGCAGAAGAATACTCTCCCGATGCAGTATCATAAATACAGAATTCAGTTTTGGTTCCGCCTCCGTCGACAGAAATATATATTTTTCTTTCCATATCACCTCGCAATAGTCAGAACATTCATTTCGAGAGTTGTCTGATATTTCATCTTTCTTGCAATCTTAGATACCATACGTATTCCTCCTATATTCTTTGCGGGATCGTCTCCATTTCCCCTATACATCTCAAGCTTCTTGAAAGGATCAAACTTCGGAGCACATTATACTGTCAATGAGAATCTTCCCCGTTGACACTCATCTGCTTTTTCACAAGAGCCGCAAAGCTTCCATTCTTTTTAATCAGTTCATCATAAGTTCCGCTTTCAGATATTCGTCCTTCTTCAATCACAAGGATGCGATCACAATCTTTTACCGTAGAGAGTCTGTGTGCTACCATAATAACTGTAGATGCGCCATGAAGTCTGTTTCACTCTACCGCTTCGTTTAATATAATTCTACAAAGCTTTCATAATGATCTTCTGTGAAGTATACTTTTCCATCCGCAGTATATATCAGTCTGGACGTACCTCTGCTGTCATCACAATAATCCACATCACATTCGCGATATTCGACTCCTTCCGGAAGTAATCTCTCCGAATTTCCGAATTTACTTCCGCCAATACAAACATTTCCCCCGAGTACTTTCTGCGGATTTCCGTTTTCCCATCCCATTTTATGTGCTTTGCTCTTAGTCATGTAGTTAGGCGGCAGTTCCTTATATAAATGAATATATTCCGCAACTTCTTCATGCAAGCAATATTCTTCGCCCTTTTTAACCGAAACTTCCTTTTTTAGAGAAGCTTCTGTTTCAAAAGTATACTCTGTTTGTGAATTACCTGCTGAAAATTTCGAAAACAAAAAACTTATTGCACATGCAGCTAAACATAACGCAATTACTATAGTAATTATTTTCTTCACATATTTCTTCATTCTTTGTATATTTTATCTCTTCTGTGAGATTTTCATATCATAGGAATTGCTCATGCAGCATGTCCATATACCCTCAAATTCCCTGTCAGATTATCTGTATGTATGGGTCTGTTTTATTTGTCTGGATGACAAATGAATCCTACAGTTCGAACTTATATCCCATACCCCATATGGTTTTGATATGATCTCCTTTGTCTCCTAACTTTGCACGGAGTTTTTTTACATGTGTATCAATAGTTCTTGCATCTCCGAAATAATCATAATTCCAGACACTTGTCAGGATGCTTTCCCTGCTGAGTGCCTCCCCCTGATTTTCGAGGAAATGCCTGAGCAGGTCATACTCTTTGACACTGAGTTCCACCGGCTGTCCGTCAACCGTTACGGTATGTGCAGTCTTGTCCATTACGATTCCGTCTGCCTCTATGGTCTCTCCTGCAGCATCATTGTATCTTCTGAGTACGGCCTCGACTCTTGCAACGAGTATCTTCGGGCTGAACGGCTTGGCAATATACTCATCAGCTTCAAGTCCGAATCCTTTAAGCTCATCTTCCTCGCCAGTCCTTGCCGTAAGCATGATTACAGGCACGCGTGAATAATGGCGGATAGTCTTTAATGCTTCATATCCGTCCATCACAGGCATCATGACGTCTAAAATAATCAGATCAATACTCTTGTCTTCAAGGAAAATCTCAACAGCCTTTTCACCGTTTTCAGCCTCTATGACCGTATATCCTTTCATCGACAGAAAATCCCTGACCAGCTTTCTTACTCTCTCTTCATCATCGACAACAAGTATTCTTGCTTTTTTCATCGTTCACTCCGTTCCGGATATTCAGTGCTCACTCCTGCGGCGGTACACATTCGATATTAAGATCTTTGAGCTGCTGATCATCAACAGTATCAGGCGCATTCGTCAGAAGGCATACCGCATCCTTGTTCTTCGGGAATGCAATAACGTCTCTGATTGAATCCTGACCGAGCATCAGCATAACAACGCGGTCCAGTCCGTAGGCAAGTCCTGCATGAGGCGGCACTCCGTATTTGAATGCCTCAAGCAGATATCCGAATCTTGCATCAACTATATCTTTTTCAAGTCCGAGTACATCGAACATCTTCTCCTGAATATCATTCTGGTGGATTCTGACTGATCCGCCTCCGATCTCAACTCCGTTCAGTACGATATCATAAGCCTTTGCGCGTACTCTTCCCGGATCGGAATCAATATACTGCCAGTCCTCATCCATCGGCATAGTAAACGGATGACGCATAGCTTTAAATCTGTTTTCTTCCTCTGACCACTCAAGAAGCGGGAATTCAGTAACCCACAGAAATCTGAAATCGTCCTTCTTAAGAAGATCAAGATCCTCTGCCAGTTTGCAGCGAAGTGCTCCCAGAACACTGCATACCAGAGACTTCTTGTCAGCTGCAAAGAACAGCATATCTCCTGGCTTTCCTTCAAGCTTCTTAACGATTGCATCAAGTTCTTCAGGCTTCATGAATTTTGCAAATGATGACTTGTAGCTGCCGTCCTCCTCGATTGCGAGATAGGCGAGTCCTTTGGCTCCGTAACCCTTTGCAAAATCAACATACGCATCAACTTTCTTTCTCGGCATGGAAGCCTGGCCTGAAGCATTGATTCCCTTTACTGATCCGCCGTTTTCAAGAGCACCCTTGAATACCGCGAATTCACATCCCCTGACTTCCTCACCGATATCCTTAAGTTCCATTCCGAATCTGAGATCAGGCTTATCCGAACCGAATCTGTCCATGGCCTCTGCCCATGTCATTCTCTGGATGGGAAGCTTTACATCAACATCAAGAACATCCTTGAAGAGCTTTTTCAGGAGTCCCTCGTTGACCTCTATTACATCGTCTACGTCAACGAATGAAAGTTCCATATCTATCTGTGTAAATTCCGGCTGACGGTCTGCCCTGAGATCCTCGTCTCTGTAACAGCGTGCAAGCTGGAAATATCTGTCATAACCCGAGCACATAAGCAGCTGTTTGAAAAGCTGCGGTGACTGCGGAAGCGCATAGAATTTGCCCGGCCACACGCGGCTGGGAACCAGATAATCACGTGCACCTTCAGGTGATGACTTTACAAGTGTAGGAGTTTCAATCTCGAGAAAACCATTGTCCTGCATATAGTTGCGGACTACATTGCATATCCTGCTTCTCATGATGATATTGCGCTGAAGATCAGGTCTTCGAAGATCAAGGAAACGATATTTAAGTCTCAGGTCTTCTTTGGTCTTTGAATCCGACTCTATCGGGAATGGCGGAACCTCTGACTCGGAAAGAATACGAAGTTCCTTTGCGCGTACTTCAAATGCACCTGTCTCTAAATCATCATTTGCCGCGCCTGACCTCTTCTCAAGTGTTCCTACTACTGCAATGCAGAACTCCGAACGGAGTTTTCCCGCTTTTGCAAACGTGTCCGGCCCGCAATCCGATTCTTCAAATATTATCTGAAGTATACCTGTTCTGTCTCTCAGATCGGTAAAGATAATGCTTCCTTTGTTACGGCTCTCCTGAACCCAGCCCATAACAGTTACTGTGCTTCCGACCTCTGCGTTAACTACTTCGGCGCATCTGTGAGATCTCTTTAATCCTACCATCGACTCTGCCATACTATTACCTCTTCATCTCCTCGTTATAGAATTCCTTAAACTCAGTATAACCTTCTGCCGTAAGCTGTTCCTTCTGGAACTTTTTATTCTTATTCATCCTGGCTACTAATACTGTATCACCGTTATCTCTTGCTTCATCCGCCATACGGATTATCTCTGCAAGTCTTTCCGAATCCATTCCTTTTTCATACAGATATGCTGTCTTGGAATGTGCATCGGGGATCCTGAATCCTGAATCTGTCAGAATCGTAATTATCCTTTCGAATCCGATTGAAAATCCGCATGCAGGAGTATCCTGTCCGGTAAATCTTCCTATCATCCTGTCGTAGCGTCCTCCTCCTGCGACAGATCCTCCGAAGCCTTCCATGGATACTTCAAAAATCGTTCCTGTATAATATCCCATTCCTCTTACGAGAGTCGGATCATAAATCAGTTCAAAGTCTACCTTTCTGCAGGCATTTACCGTATCCGATATCTCACGTATATTAGCGGCTGCCTCAGGTGCGATTTCTTCAAGCTTTACATTTCCCGCAACACAATCCATGTATTTGTCTATGGATTCCTGTGAAAAACCTGCTTCAAGCAGTTCTGCCTTTACGCCTTCCTCTCCGATCTTGTCCATCTTATCGAGGATAACAAATACAGTATCGGTTGAATCCTCCGGGAAACCGGCATAATCAGCCATGCCCTTCAGTATTCTTCTGTCATTTATTCTTACTTCGAATTTCTTTCCCGGACAGATTCTCGACAATGCCTTGGTCGTTGCTATGATAAGTTCAATTTCCGCAGTGTTTCCTGCCTCTCCTAATATATCGATATCACACTGTGTAAACTGGCGGAAGCGACCCTTCTGCGGCCTGTCAGCTCTCCACACGCTTCCTATCTGAAGTGCCTTGAACGGGTTCGGAAGATTTGCACTGTTATTCGAATAGTATCTTGCAAGCGGAAGCGTAAGATCATATCTTAATCCGCTGTCGGCAAGATCCGCCTCCGACTGAGCATTTTCCAGATTCAGCTTCTCTCCTCTTTTCATAATCTTGAAGATAAGCTTCTCATTATCTCCGCCCTGTTTGGAAAGCAGATTTTCAATATGCTCGACACAAGGTGTTTCCATACAGGAAAATCCGAAACTCTTATAAGTGGTTTTGATAATACTCATAAGATAATCTCTGAGTTCCATCTCATCCGGAAGTATATCTTTCATTCCGTTTACCGGCTTTTTAATAAGTGCCATCGTTTATCTTCCTCTTCCTTTCGATCATTTCTTCTATCCTGTCGATATATATCTGCGGGTCTTTTACATTCTCTATTCTGTGCACTCCGCCTGCACCGCCGCATACCGGAATCTTGGTAGTGGTCCCTGCTCCGCAGCCTGCTATGATCTGTTTCTCCTCCATAATCAGGATATTGTAGATTCCTTCCTTGTCCTCACGGGAGTAGCCCACATTTTCAAAATTTCCCGCCATGTTTTTCTGTCGGTACAGATAATACGGTTTGAGTCCCATCTGTCTGCAGCGTTTTGCCGTAAGTTCGGTCATACTGCACATGGTTTCAAATGCCGCCGGCTCATAAAGTTCCCTCTCTTCCGAAAGCCGGGCAGCTCTCTTGACTGCAAGAGTATGAACGGTTATATCATCAGGCCCCAGCTTCTCAAGCTCATCCATCGTGTTCTCAACATCCTGAACGGTCTCGCCCGGTAGTCCTGTTATGATATCCATGTTTATATTATCAAAGCCAAGCGACCTTGCGAGCCTGAATTTCTCTCTTACATCTTCTACTGTATGCCGTCTTCCGATCAGATCCAGCGTCTTCTGGTTCATGGACTGCGGATTTACAGATATCCTGGTCACACCGCATTTCTTTAATACGGCAAGTTTATCTTCCGTGATACTGTCCGGCCTTCCGGCTTCCACCGTAAATTCGAGCACACTGCTCATGTCATTGCATCTGCGGACAGTTTCTATAATTCTTTCAAGCTCATCCGCTTCAAGTGATGTGGGTGTTCCTCCTCCCATATACACAGTCTGCAGCTTCTTATCCGACATCATCTCCGAAACAGCCTCTATTTCTCTGCAGAGCGCATCGATATAATCCTTTTTTCTGTCTTTCCACAATGAAACCGGGTAAGCGGTAAATGAACAGTAAAGGCATCTGGTAGGGCAGAACGGAATTCCTATGTAAAGGCTCCATCCTTTTTCATAATCTATCTTACGGAGGATTTTTTCTTCTCTTGCCGCAGTTTCAAAACAGAGCTTTATCTTTTCATCGCTTGTCAGAAAAACCTCTTTAAAATCTATTCCCTGCATTGCAAGCTTCGTCGGTCTTATTCCGGTAAGCGTACCCCAGGGAAGAGTTTTCCCTTCATGCTCCGATAAAATTCCGTAAAGCTTCTTCTTGATTTCACATTTTTCCGCAAATCTGTCCTGTAATCTCGAACAGGAAAATTCCCTCGCCCCGCCTTCATCCGGAAAAGCAACGGAAAGCGTATATTCCGTATCTGTGCATCTGCCGTTCACATGGACTTCTGAGCCCTCGGGATAGAATGCCATAAGCAGCTCGCGTACATCCGCTTCAAAAGGAACATTCTCCAGATTTATGTTCCACATCATCCCGTAGCCCTCTCAATATCCTCGATGCAGTCTATCTGACGGAGTTTTTCAATAATACTGTTGACTTCATTTGCGCCAACTGTTTCAAATGAGATGGTTATCGTTCCCTTTTCGTTCTTTCCGATATGAGTTTCTATGCTTAGAATATCGATTCCTTTTTCTGAAAGCACTCTTGTAATATCTACCAGCAAACCTATTCGGTTTGCAACATATATCCTTAACAGTGCCTCATATTTATTATTTGTATGTGTGGCATCATTCAGCCACTCCGCAGGAATAAGCCTGTTCCTTTCCTCAGGCGGCATACTCATAACATTGATACAATCCGTTCTGTGGATGGTTACTCCACGCCCGCGGGTAACAAATCCTACTATCTCATCACCCGGAACCGGATTGCAGCAGTGCGAGAATCTCACGGCAAGATCATGCACACCCTTTACCGTGATGCCGTGTTTTGAATTTCTGATTTTTGCCTTTGCATTCTTATTGGAAGCAGACTCGTTCAGGAGCTCAAGCACCTGTTCATCGGTTTCTTCTTTCTTAACGACCTTTTTGTATTCCTCAACCATGCGGTTGATGACCTGGCCTTCTTTTATTCCGCCATGTCCTATGGTGGCAAGAACAGAATTCCAGTCTCTGCAGGAATATCTGCTGATTACCTTTTCAACGATTTCAGGTCTGTTGATCTCAGAAAAGTCTATCTGCTTAGCCTTACAGTATTTCTCGACTTTTTCCTTGCCGGTTACTATATTCTCTTCCTTGAACTCTGTCTTGAACCACTGATTGATCTTGTTTCTGGCACTTGTGGATTTGACTATATTAAGCCAGTCTCTGCTGGGACCGCGTGAGTTCTGTGAAGTAATTATCTCGACACGGTCACCGTTCTGAAGAACATAATCTATATTCACCATCTGATCGTTGACCCTGGCTCCGACCATGCGGTTTCCGACCGCCGTATGGATAGCATATGCAAAGTCTATCGGAGTTGAGCCTGCCGGAAGGTTCTTTACCTGACCGTTGGGAGTGAAACAGTATACTGTTTCGGAGAAAAGATTGAGATCGGATTTCAGCAGGGACATAAATTCCCTGTTGTCAGTATTTTCCGACTGAAGCTCCATGATCTGATGAAGCCAGTTCATCTTTTCCGTTTCTTTTGTCTGCTCTGTCGGCTGAGATCCGTTCTGATCTTTATACTGCCAGTGTGCGGCAATACCGTATTCTGCAGTCCTGTGCATCTCATAAGTTCTTATCTGAATCTCAAACGGCGTTCCGTCCGATCCTATGACAGTCGTATGAAGTGACTGGTACATATTCGGTTTAGGCATTGCGATATAATCCTTGAATCTTCCCGGTATCGGTTTGTAATGTTCATGGATTATTCCGAGAGCCGCATAACAGTCCTTAATGGATTCGACGATTATTCTGACAGCGAAAATATCATATATCTGATCAAGAGTCTTATTCTGTCTCTTCATCTTGTTATATATCGAAAACAGATGCTTGACTCTTCCGTTTACCGTTGCATCAATTCCGGCATCATCAATATGACCCTTTACCTCGTCAACGATTGACTGCATGTACGGTTCCAGGTTACTGTTCTTTTCGTTAAGTTTATTCTCCAGATCCGCATAACCTTCCGGATCGATATACCTCAGTGCAATATCATCCAGCTCGTCTTTCAGTTTACTGATACCGAGTCTCTGTGCTATCGGAGAATAGATATCCAGCGTCTCTCTTGATTTTTCCTTCTGTTTTGCAGGAGTCTGATACTGAAGAGTACGCATGTTATGAAGCCGGTCTGCAAGCTTGACAATAATAACCCTTATATCATGTGTCATAGCCATGAACATCTTGCGCAGATTTTCCGCCTGTGTTTCGGTCTTATCCAGACCGCTTATATCAAGTGCGGTAAGCTTTGTAACCCCGTCAACAAGATCGGCTACATCTTTTCCGAATATCCTCTGCAGCTGTTCTTTGACCAGAATGGTATCCTCCACAATATCATGCAGCAGTCCTGCAACTATTGTATCGATATCAAGTCCCAGATCGGCAAGAATAATTGCAACACAAACCGGGTGAGTTATATACGGCTCCCCCGATTTGCGTTTCTGGTCCATATGAGCATTCTTGGCTGTCATATATGCTCTGCGCAGAATTTCAAGATCTCCGTTATTGATATCGGGATTCCTGCGCACGGTCTTTACAAGATCGGCATACAGCCTGTCCGGTTCCGTAAAATCATTCGGACGCTCTATGTCAATATCAAATTCTTTGTTTTTAACTTTTGTTTTGTTCAATATGTTATTTAACTACGATGTTGATTATCTTTCCCGGAACATATATTTCTTTCACTATGTTTCCGCTTAATTTGCCTGCTGCCTCAAGTTCCTGTTTTCCTTTTGCGATAATCTCATCCTTTGATGCGGATGCGGATACGCTTATGGTGATCCTTGTCTTTCCGTTAACCTGAACAGGGATTTCTATCTCGTCATCTTTTACAAGACTCTCGTCAAACTCCGGCCACTTTGCATGGAATACACTGTCTGTTCCTCCTAAGAGTTCCCAGATCTCCTCACTGATATGCGGTGCAAACGGAGCAAGCAGGATATTGAAAGTCTTAATGGTTTCAAGATCAACTCCTCCCTCCTTCTTTGCAATATCAATGAATCTGTTGTTATACTCCATGAATCCGGCGATAACCGTATTCAGTGAGAACTGCTCGAATCTGTATTCAATATCCTGAATCATCTTATTGCGAAGTCTTATCATCTCAGGAGTAGCCTTGACATTGGCTGCTGCAGAATCCTGAACCAGATTCCAGAATTTGTTCAGGAATCTTGCAACTCCGTCAATTCCTCTGTCATCCCACTCTGCATCTAACTCAGGCGGTCCTACGAAGAGTTCATAAAGTCTCAAAGCATCGCATCCGTAGTCTCTTACAAGATCATCGGGACTTACTACATTGCCTTTGGACTTACTCATCTTGATACCGTTCTTACCGGTAATCATTCCCTGATTGAAAAGTTTTGTAAACGGCTCAACAAAAGGTACAACTCCTATATCGTACAGGAACTTTGTCCAGAATCTTGAATAAAGAAGATGCAGAACTGCGTGCTCTACTCCTCCGATATACATATCTACCGGAAGATATTTTTCCGCCTTTTCTTTTGAAACGAGTTCCTTGTCGTTCCTGTTGTCAACATAACGAAGGAAATACCATGACGAACCGGCCCACTGCGGCATAGTGTTGGTCTCACGTTTTGCATCGGCACCGCACTGCGGACACTTGCAGTTGACCCAATCGGTAATAGCTGCCAGCGGTGACTCTCCTGTTCCTGTCGGCTGATAGCTCTCTACCTCCGGAAGTCTTAACGGAAGCTGGTCCTCAGGTACGGCAACATTTCCGCACTTCGGGCAGTGAACGATCGGAATCGGCTCTCCCCAGTATCTCTGACGTGAGAATACCCAGTCACGAAGCTTATACTGAACTTTCTTTCTTCCGTATCCCATATCCTCAATAATCTGAGGACCGTTTTTCTTCATTTCTGCTGACTGCTTTCCGTTCCACTCTCCCGAATTGATGAGGATACCCTGCGGTGCTTCATAAGAATGCTCTGAAACATCAACATCATTTCCGTCCGGAGAAATAACCGGTATAATATCAAATCCGAATTTCTTTGCAAATTCCCAGTCACGCTGATCATGTGCCGGAACACCCATGACCGCACCGGTACCGTAATCAGCAAGAACATAATCGGCTACCCACACAGGCATAGCTTTCTTTGTAAGCGGGTTAATGACATATGCTCCTGTCGGAACGCCTGTCTTTACCTTATCCTGCATACGGTCAACGTTTGACTTCATTGAAGCTTCATAAATGTATTTCTCAACAGCTTCCCTGTTTTCCGGTGTTGCCATCTTGAGTGCAAGTTCATACTCAGGTGCAACTACCATAAATGTGGTTCCGTAAAGCGTATCCGGACGCGTAGTGTAAACAGTAATCTTGTCCTGTCCGTCAACCGGAGTCTGAAGCCTGAAATCAACCTCTGCCCCGTAGCTTCTGCCGATCCACTCTGTCTGCATCTTAATAACCTTCTCCGGCCAGTCAAGGGTCTGCAGATCATCAAGCAGTCTGTCTGCATATGCCGTAATCTTCAGCATCCACTGACGAAGGTTCTTCTTGGTTACCGGGCTTCCGCAGCGCTCGCACACTCCGTCGCGAACCTCTTCGTTTGCCAGACCTGTCTTACATGACGGGCACCAGTTAATCGGGAATTCCTTCTCATATGCAAGGCCATGCTTGAACATCTGGACAAAGATCCACTGTGTCCACTTGTAATAATCAGGATCAGTCGTATTTACTTCCATATCCCAGTCATATACTGCTGCGATCTGTTTGATCTGCCGCTTGATATTTTTGATATTGGACTCTGTCGAGATCGACGGATGAATTCCGTTCTTTATGGCATAGTTCTCAGCAGGCAGTCCGAATGCATCCCAGCCCATGGGATGGATTACATAATGTCCTTTCAGTACCTGATATCTTGACCATACATCAGAAATAACATATCCTCTCCAGTGACCTACATGTAGTCCTGAACCTGAAGGATACGGAAACATATCCAGACAGTAATACTTCGGCTTGATGCCGTCTTCGACGTTGATAGGATTCTCTTTCCACTTTTCTGTCCATTTCTGCTCAACTGCAGCATGGTTGTACCTGATTTTCTCTGCCATAATAACCTCTTATCTTTTCTATTTCTTTTTTGCGCAACACAGAATCAGGTCTTATGTCCAAAGACCCGATTCACACGGTTTTATTATATCTCACTGCTCATATAGTTTCAACTCTGCCTTTTTTCCCCATTATCAGAGGGTACAGGTGATTAAACACCATGCCTCCCATCAATAATTGCCGGAAACGCATATATTATTATCTGTTTTCTTTCATATTGAGTACTATCGGATCTGTCAATCTTCATCAGCGTCATATGTATCCAGCATGCGTATCTGTATACTAACTTCCCTTTCGTTAAACGTACATGTTACCGTCTGATCCATGATGCCATCCGAGGCATTCAGAGCTACCAGCCGGTGATTATTTGTATATGCTCTGAATTCATCGCCTGTTATGATTACCGGATGACAATCTGCATTTTCAGCTTTCCTGCATGCTGACTTATATATATTCAGGAAAACCGTCAACACCTCAACAATTTTTTCGGTGTCATCGTTTTTCCTGATTTCTTCTCCGTTCTCCAGAGCCTTTTCAGGCGGTAATGCATGGCAAACCTGATTTCTCAGTCTTCCGATCTGAAAATATATAAACAGGAGTTCCTGAAGAAGCGCATCATCATCCAGACATGAATATGCCGGGAGCACATCCTCTGCCGTATCGTGGATACGTCTTACATGCATCGCCGCATTATCTTTGTCAACCTGTGTCTTGTCTCTCTGCCGCAGATTGATCAGATCCTTTCCGTAATTCTTCAGCATAAAGTGATCTATATCATTATACTGGTAACGGCATTTGAAGGTTTCGTTCCAGTAGAAGACATTAATTACTTTTTTAACATTTTCAGCATCTTCGTTACTGTCGGCATAGTAGAATATTCCTCTTTTAACTAAATCCTTCGGAACATGAGATTCCACGATTGACAGGGCCTGCTGGTACATTCCCTTCTTCAGAGTCCATTCAAGCAGTGACGGTATGGATACTTCACTTCCTTCGAGCATATCCCCGTAATCCTTACTGATAAGATTCTTCAGAATATGATATGCCGGCAGATCAATCTCGTTTCCTTTTTTCAGGGTCTCACGAATTACTCCTACTCCATATCTGAGCATATCTATATTGCACAGTGATATTCCTTCTTCCACATACTGCATTCCCGCAAACATATGCTCTATTACCTGATTTCTGACTCCGTTACGCTTCCAGTAATCAAATACTGTTTCTGATTTTCCGTAATTCAGGAATTCCTGTACTCCGGAAAGAAGTGTCTGAATGTCAAACCGTTTCCACTCGTTCCTGATTACATTGCATATCCTGTCGGTACTTCTTGAGGACTGAATAATACCGGCAATTCTGATATCTGTTTTGCTGCTTTCCTTCAATATCGAAATTATGTTGTGAATGCCGAACGCATCAGTAAACCCGAGTCCCTGGAAATCAATGTAAAGAGTAATGTGATCATCGTTTATCCTGATAGCATTAAACACTGTATTAAAGAAGTTTCTGACATCTTCACTTGTACGTATATCAGTCATTGTAGGTATGTATCTGATTCTGACGTCTTTGTTTACATCAAGAGGATACATCTTATGATACGAGTTCATCATCTTGTATCCGGCATAATTCAGATAATTCATCTCCCGGTTGTTACAAACGCTTTTTAATTCTTTAAGAAATTCCGTTGAATTCCTGTCACCGCTTTCAATATGATAAAAAAGGTTGCGTTCATTGCTTTTTATTTCGTATTTTGCTGCAAGTTCAGAATATTTCTTATCAAGAGAATCCTGTTCTTCTTTAGACAAAAGTTCTTTGACATCATTTCCCTCAAGCTCAAATCCGTCAAAAAACTGATTCATCCTGTACTGAAAGAATGCATATTCCGAATAGTCATCCAGACTGCAGTATACTTCAGAGTTATCCCGTATCAATGCAGTTTCGTCAATATAGTCATTGCTGTTTATCGCACTCTCGTTTCCGGCAACCATGATTTCATCGATCTGGTACCTTGAAAGTACAAATTTAGCCCCTGCTTCTGCGACTGATATTCCCGTACAGAAAGTTTTCTGTCCATTGCTGTGCAGATAATAGTAGTAATCTATATCCGTCATATTATCTGTATAGCCAAGCGTAGTTAAAAGAATGTTCTTCATATGCCATCCTCCCGGGATGATTCTTAATTCCCTGAAAAATATTTGTTTATTCCTTTCAGAAGTCCCTCTGCCTGTTTCCTGAGCATTGCCTCACTGTGATCCGAACACTGATTTCCTAATTCTATGTCAACAGACGGAACCGTACTGTATGATGTCTGTGTAAGATCTATATCCATATTCGGAGTTTTTTTAATCTTGCAGCCCTGTTCTGTCAATCCGTCAATAAGGCATGCTCCCAGCTTTTCACTTCTCTCCCATACCGATGCCACAGGCTCTGTTGATTTGAGGCCGTCAGGCACTGACATATAAAAGCATCCCTTATCATAAGCAAGCCCGTCACCGTCCCAATGCAAAGCTATATGACAGTCGGCAGCGTTATTGCAGATAACGGTTCTGGCAACATTATCAAGCCGGACATCTTCTCCGTCGCGCACCATAAGAACATCATATCCTTCAGCAAGAAGAAGTTCTTTTAATATCTGTGCTTCCTTAAGTGTCACTGCCTTTTCGGATGTCCCGTCAGCAAATGCCATTCCTCCTGAAACTGCAGCAGCTTTAAGTGCTCCGGCGGCAGTAGATCCTCCCGTAAGCTTGGGAGTGTGATCCGGATGACAGAATGTCTTCACAGATGCACCGCCATTGGTTCCGTGTCCGGCATTTATTCCGACAGTTATGCCCTTCCTGTTCTTTTCGGCCTTATACATCACGGCACTGCCTTCATTTATAGCGGATTCATCTGCATATTTCCATTCATTGTTCAGACCGATCTGTGCACCATTGTCATAATTATTGGTAAAACCGGCAAGAATAGCAATGCTTACTATCGCTGTAACTGCTATTGCTGTTTTAAAAATTCTCATTTGATAT
>JAGHSD010000094.1 GCA_018066045.1 Candidatus Darwinimomas equi
GGTAATCATAAATCCACCTCCATCTCCATAAGCGGCGCATGCTGCTGTGCGCCATATACATCTCCTTCACCCAGATTGCCTGAAGGTAAAGGACGGATCAGCGTTGCTTTTATGGCTCTTGCTACCGGATACTCAATTATGTCAAGAACAGTATCTGCATCTATTCCATAAACTGATGCTATCTTCTCTTTAGTGATTATCCCTGCTTTGCTTGCTTTCTCAAACATCTCATCATCTGCAAATATAACATCCAGAGTAAGCTCGAATGGGCCTGAATTTTTGGAACGGATTATCTTTGCTACATCTTTCAGCTTTCTCATGATTTCTCCTCTCCGTCAATAAACTCATAATATGTTCTTGGAAACAGCTCTGCAGGATCATCATTTTCCAGCAGACTGTATGCGGAAAAATTGAAAACTTCTCCAACCGGAATATCTGACGGTGAAAACGGAAATGCGAGATTCCCGGCCGTAGCTATCCTGCCTTCGTAACCGTAATGAAGCATTGTTGATCTTGCGACTGAGCAGACCGTGTTGGCATTTTCCTGAGTATCTGCCACTGCATCAATCACAATACCCACCTCGTGAGATGTGATTTCTTTAAGCGGCTCAAGCGCTCCCATTACACCGTTCTTTCCATACACAATAAAATCAAGATTGTACTTAATGTTTGTTCCTGAAATATTCTCTGCAGTTCTTCTCTTTACACCTTCCAGTACCTCATCTATATGAGAAATGAAAACTGAATCACGGTTTCCGCATATAGAAATGGTCCTGTAGCCTGCTGATTTTACGCCCTCAAGCTTAACATTCTTTCTTTCCTGAGGAATGAACTGTGAACCATATACACGAACTCTGCGGTCTGTCTCCTGAACAAATCTGCAATCATGAAGATTAAGAGTTCCTCCCGGACCCGGAAGCATGTACGGGTTTGATTTCTCATACAGCGTGTGTGCAGCAACAGACGTGGTTGTACATATTCTGTTCGGAGAACAAGGTTCTACCGCAAAACTGTCTTCGTAAAGATAACCCATTATACAATCTGATGCGCTTCCCGGAACCGCTGCTATGCACGAGCATTCAAGGATTTTCCCAAGGTGAGTTGCAAGAGCCTCGCTATAGCCCCTTCTTATAGGGTCTGCGGCAAATGCCGACGGATCGTATGCTCTGCCGCAAAGCACGACCTGCGCGCCTGCATCGAGTGCTTTAATTATTGATTCAACTCCCATCTGCGCAACAATGCGTCTGCAGCCTCTGATATCATCAGGAGTTACCTCCGGAGCTGCTCCAAGTCGTACTATGTTACCCTTCTCGCACTCCTGAACCAGGAATTCCTTATCAAATTCCGAAGAGATTGTTGCCATCTTAAATGAATAACCGTTTTCTTTTGCAATTTCCTTTATTATTCCGATCTCACGCTCAAGATGAGTCGTTCCTCCCGAACCGCCGCATGACCCAATCACCATTGGTATCCCCAGTTCAATTGCTCCCTTAAGCATAAGACCCATATCGCGCTTAACAGCACTTGGTGTAGTAAACGGTTTTCCCGAACCAAGGTAATAAGGTCCCGGGTCTGTTGATCCTGCATCACATGCTATAAGATCAGGCTTCTGCTCTATTCCCCTGTTCCAGCTTTCCTCAGGAAAACCATAACCCACTATTCCTGAAGGTGACAGTATTCTATATTCTCCCAAGCTCATAATATACCTCCTCTTGTAAACCCGTATTCAAAATTCCAGGTCTGTTTTATTTATATAACTAAAAAAGATTTCAGAACAAATATACCAATCGTCATGGTTACCATTGATAATACTGTACCAACGGCTACTATCTGAGATGCAAGATCTGTATCTCCACCCATTTCCTGAGAAACTGTAAACAGAAGCGTTGCTGCCGGGCATGCATACAATACGAAAAGTACAGTAAGTGATTCACTTCTGAATCCAAGAAGAATACATATGAACGTTCCGATTAACGGAAATATTACCAGTCGGAAAAGATTCACACAGTTCAGTACTTTTCTGTTTCCGACAATCTTCTTAAGATTTAGATTCGCCCCCAGGGCTATCATTGCAAGCGGAGTACATACACTGCCAAGAGATGCTATAGTTTTATGAATAGGTGCAGGGAATTCCGGACAATGACAAAGCATCAGTATGACTGCTATTATCGTTACAATAAGATATACATTGCAGAACACATCTTTCAGTATTTTTTTTATTGACAGCTTCACTTCTGAATTATTAATAGAGAAACCCAGAGGTGTGTAAACATTTGAAACAATAGATGTTACTACCAGCGACATGCTCGCAAGGAGACAGCTTTCCGCCCCCAGAATACTGTTTACAACAGGAAGCCCCACGTATCCGTAGTTCGATCTGAACATTCCGGTTATTATTGTCCCCCTCGCATGCTTCTTGTCGGTAATCAGAACGGAAACAAGAATGCTGATAAAAAACATAATTGTAACAGAAACCAAAACTGTAAGAAGGACATTGCCTCCCTCACTCAAGTCGAAACGGCTACTGTATGTACCGGCAAATACCGAACAGGGAAGAAATACATTGTAATTCAGTTTATTTGCAACACGAATAAAACCGGCATCAATACATTTCAGCGTTCTCAGCAGCATGCCCAGGAACATCAAAAGTATAAGTGGTACTGTGACGCTAACTGCTGTAACAAGATTTTCCATAATATATTCTCCTTCATGTTGCTTTTTCTATAATACCTTAGGAGAATATATAAAAAAACTTTATTA
>JAGHSD010000013.1 GCA_018066045.1 Candidatus Darwinimomas equi
TGAATTTGACTCGATGTTTAAGAATCTTGATACTCTTGTCCAGACAAAAACAATAATAGGGGATCCCATTGAGATAGACTATACTGTTATAGTACCTATCATGGAAGTATCATTTGGCATGGCGAGCGGTTCTTTTGCAAATAATGCAAGCAATGCAGGGGCTATGAGCGCAAAGATGACGCCGGTTGCTTTATATGTTCTTCAGAAAGGAATCGGGCATGTTGTGAATATCAAGAATACAGATGCCATATCAAAAGTTGTTGATCTTATTCCGGAATTTGTTAATAAGATCGGCGGCAAGAATGTTTCACCCGAGATAATAGAAAAAGCCAAAAAGGTTGTTACGGAGAAGAAAGATATGTAAATTAAAATGCAGGCATTAAGCCTGCATTTTAATATATTCAGATAAGTTTGATATTAATCAGCCTCTTTCAACCTTTCCTGAACGAAGGCAAGAAGTACATACGTACATTCTCTGATGTCCGCTCTCTGTCTTAACTCTGACTGATTTAACATTTGCATGCCATATTTTGTTTGATCTTCTATGTGAATGGCGCACAGCGTTACCGAAATGAACTCCCTTACCACATACTGCACATTTAGCCATATTTTCACCTCCTTAATCCGTACTGTCGTATTTTCGAACAACAGCATGAAATATATTATCAAAAAGTCGGAGATTTTGCAAGAGTAAATTGTCATTTGAGTAAAAATAATGTATAATTTCATAGATTAATGCTGTAAAAAGCGAGTTTTATGCATTTTCTACATAATTTTATAGGAGAATATCGTGGAAAAAGGTCATCTTAATAATTCGATCGGTGATGTAACCATCACTGCGGATGTTATTGCACAGTATGCCGGTGCACAGGCTTTAGAGTGTTTCGGAATTGTCGGCATGGCAGCAAAGAGCAAAAAAGACAGTGTTATGCATATGCTTAAGAAGGAATCTCTTAAGAAGGGCATTAATGTTACGGTAAGTGATAATAAAATATCCATAGATTTTCATGTTATTGTTGCTTATGGCCTCAATATTGTGAGTGTTACTGAGAATCTTATGGAGAATGTAAAATATAAACTCGAAGAATTCACCGGAATGAAAGTTGAACAGATCAATGTTCTGGTTGAAGGCGTGAGAGTAATAGATTAAAGGAGGCATGAAGATTTGGGCTTAAAAAAGATTGATGCCTCTATGGTTCAGAAGGCATTTCTTTCAGCGGCATCAGCACTGGATTCGAAAAAAGAATGGATTAACGAACTTAATGTATTTCCGGTCCCGGACGGGGATACAGGAACTAATATGACATTGACGATTATGGCGGCGGCCAATGAAGTGGCAGAGCTTGATAATCCGGATATGGCTTCTGTCTGTAAGGCAATTTCATCGGGTACACTTCGCGGAGCAAGAGGAAACTCAGGTGTAATTACATCTCAGTTATTACGTGGATTTACGAAGGCCATAAGAGATGAGAAGTATATTGAAGGAAAAACCATTGCACTTGCATTTTCAAAAGCTGTTGAAACAGCATATAAGGCTGTTATGAAGCCCAAAGAGGGTACGATTCTCACTGTCGCACGTGCTATGGGCGAGAAAGCAGAAGAGATTGCAGAAACGACTGATGAATTGGATGTTATTCTTGATGAAGTTGTCTCAGCGGGTAATAAAATGCTTGCAAAAACCCCGGATATGCTTCCTGTACTTAAACAGGCGGGAGTAGTGGATTCCGGTGGACAGGGGCTGATGGTAATTGTTGAAGCTGCTGTAGCATCGCTGAAAGGTGACAGTATTGAATTTAAAGGAATGTCATCCGAAAAACCTGCAGGGCAGAAAGCATCAGGACTCGATTCTCTCGACACAAGTGACATAAAGTTCGGATATTGTACTGAATTTATAATTTTGTCTTCTCTTGATGATAATCAGGAATCAGAGTTCAAAGCATTTCTTGAATCGATTGGAGATTCAATTGTATGCGTTTCCGATGACGATTTGTTCAAGGTTCATGTTCATACAAACGATCCCGGAAAAGCAATTTCGAAAGCACTTTCCTATGGGCAGCTTTCAAGGATGAAAATAGATAATCTCCGTGAAGAACATAGCGAACTTGTAAAAAACAATGTTTCAACGGTAAATGATAAAGCGGTTCCAGTAAAGACAGAACGAAAAAAGTATGGTATTTTAGCTGTTTCTGTCGGAAAGGGACTAAGCGATATTTTCAGAAGTTTAGGAGCCGACTATATTATTGAGGGCGGTCAGACAATGAATCCAAGCACGGATGATATTGTTAAGGCAATAGAGAATGTGAATGCTGATGTTGTTTATGTTCTCCCGAACAACAAGAACATCATTCTGGCGGCAAGACAGGCTGCATCTATTTCTGATGATACGGAAGTTCATGTTATACCGTCAAAGAGCATTCCGCTTGGTATTACAGCAATGATGTCGTTTAATCCGCAGTGCTCTCCCGAAGATAATGAGATTGCAATGACCGAGTCGCTTGATTCTGTTAAGTACTGTGAAGTGACTTATGCGGTAAGAGATACTGTTATTGACGGATTTGAAATCCATAACGGGGATTATATGGCAATAGGCGATGAAGGAATGCTCGCTGTAGAAAAGCAAAAAGATGATGCAGTAATTAAAGCGGTCGAGAAACTGATTGACGAAGATTCCGAAATAGTTACGATTTATTACGGATCAGATGTCTCGGAAGCAGAGGGAGTTAATGTGCTGGACAGACTGATTGAGAAATATCCGGATGCGGATTTTGATCTTGAAGAAGGAGGTCAGCCTGTATATTCCTATTTTATATCAGTTGAATAATGCCATGGCAATTCCGTATGGAATTGCCATTTTGGCTATATAGCGTATTATGAACAATTCAGACTCTATTAATGCAATAAAAGGTGTTGGAAATAAAACTGCCGAACTCTTTAATGAGCTTGGCATTTTTACGGTCGATGATCTGGTAAGGTTTTATCCGTTCAGATATGAACCGTATGAAGAGATGATAAGCATTGAAGAAATTATTCCCGACACAAATGTTGCCGTTCTTGCTTCTATTAAAACCTCACCAAGAACGATAAGAGCACGGAAATTGAAGATTACCGAAGCTGTAGTAGAGGATTTTTCCGGAAAAATCTGCTGCGTGTGGTATAATTCTCCGTTTGTAGCATCTTCGCTGGATAGTGAAAAACAGTATGTATTCTGCGGTAAAGCAGTAAAACGCTCCGGTAGAACTGTAATTGAACATCCCATAGTCTATAAAGAGGAGGATTACAAAAAACTGTCCGGCGCAATGAAACCGGTGTACCGTTCAGTAAAAGGATTGAGTCAGAAAACCATAACAAAATCCATCGGTATGGCAATTGAAAGGTATTCGTTTAATGAAGACTATCTTCCTGTAGATATCAGAGTCAAATACTCTCTGAAAGACAGTATAACAGCATGTAAAGAAATGCATTTTCCGAAAAATCCTGAAATGGCATCTTCGGCAAGACACCGTATTGTTTTTGATGAATTCTTTGGATTTATTTATACTATGTCAAAGTTAAAGGATATCTCCAAGCGAAAAACAGATTATCCTATAGATACTTCAGGCATTTATGAAGATTTCACATCAAAACTTCCTTTTACCCTTACTGAAGACCAAAACAAAACGATTGATGAGATATTCAGCGATCTGAATGCCGGAAAGACAATCAACAGACTTATACAGGGAGATGTTGGTTCGGGAAAAACAATAATTGCTGTTTTACTGATGTATGCAGCCTTTAGATCAGGATATCAAAGTGTTATCATGGTTCCGACAGAGGTTCTTGCAAATCAGCATTACAAGACAATCTTATCAATATTCGAAAGTTTCGAATGCAAACCTTCTGTTTCAATACTTACCGGATCTTTGTCGCAGAAAGAAAAGAATCTGATTCATGAAAAAGCTGCCAACGGAGAATCGGACATTATAGTAGGCACACATGCACTTATTCAGGATTCTGTCAGATTCAGAAATGCTGCTGTAGTAATTACCGATGAACAGCACAGATTCGGAGTTAAGCAGCGGGAAACACTCTCCGAAGGCAGTAAAACGCCACATGTTCTGGTTATGAGTGCCACACCTATTCCCAGAACCCTTGCCGTAATACTGTATGGCGACCTGGATATTTCGATGATTCTGTCAAAGCCGGAGGGAAGGCTCCCTGTTAAAAATGCCGTAATAAAGGCTTCTGACAGGGGAAAAGCATATCGGACCATACTGGATCAGATTAATGCCGGTCATCAGGCATATATTATTTGTCCGATGGTTGAAGAAAGTGAAGCGATTGATGCTGAAAATGTAATAGATTATACTTCTAAAATAAAGAGTATATTTCCTGAAAATATTGTGGTACAATTCTTACATGGACGTATGAGCCAGGAAGAGAAAAACAATATAATGTGTTCTTTCAGCGAGGGACACATCAATATATTGGTGTCGACTACAGTCGTTGAGGTTGGAGTTGATGTTCCGAATGCAACGGTCATGATGATTGAAAATGCAGAACGGTTCGGGCTGGCTGCACTCCATCAGTTAAGGGGACGTGTCGGACGCGGAAAGGATCAGTCCTACTGTATTTTTGTGCATACTAATGATTCGGTGACTTCCCGACAAAGGCTGGATGTTGTCGGAAAGTCCAATGATGGATTTTATATTGCATCTGAAGATTTACGTCTTCGCGGTCCGGGCGAACTGCTTGGACAGATGCAGAGCGGTGATATGACTTTCGGGATTGCCGATATATATTCCGATGCAGATATTCTTGCCGAAGCAAAAGATTGCAGCGATTATATTTCTTCCGATGAGTTCAGACCGGATGAAGACGAAGCCGTAAGATTAGCGCGGTATCTGAAAGATTATACCGAAAGATTTAGCAAATTAAATATATAGTAATCGGACATACAAACAATGAGCGACAATAATAATCTTAAACTTAACGATGAACTTGCAAATAAGATAGAATCAATGAGTGAAAATTCGATCCGTAATGAGAAGGGAAATAAGAAGAATTATTTATGGATAGTTTTTGTCATTGTCGGAGTGATTATTGCCGGACTGCTTGTTTTTTATATAATCACGGCTCAGAAATACAAAGAAGTTTATTTCCCTAAAACTTATATCAACGGCATTGATGCTTCAGGGAAGACACCGGATGAGATCCGTGAAGAAATCAAGAACCAGTGCAGTGATTTTACCATCATTGTAAATTCAAAAGGCAGAGAGCCGCAGGAGATACACGCATCAGATATCGGACTTCACTATGTTGCAGGAACCGAACCGGATGATCTTCTGAATGATCAGAATATCTGGCTTTGGCCAATCGAATCACAGAAAGAGAAGCACAAAGATATTTCAACTGTAACCGAATTGAATGATTCTCTGTTGGAGAAAGAATGCAGCAAGCTTTCTGCATTTGATGATTCATCAGCTGTTTCGCCTGCAGATGCATATCTGGGAGAATATGACGGAAGCAGCAACGCATATCAGATTGTTAAAGAAAATGACGGAAACATAATAGTCAATAAACCATACGCTGTATCAGCAATTAAAGAAGCCATACTGACATTAAAACCGGATATTGATCTTGAAAAGACTCCTGTAGACATTTATTCAAAAGCAAAGATTCGAAGCGACAACAAGGAACTGGCAGAAGAGAAAGAAAAATACGATTCATTTGTAAGGGCTAAGGTCATCTATCCAGATTACGATATTGTGCTTGACGGAAATACTCTTCAGAACTGGCTTGTGCCTGATAATAACGGAAGCTTTAAGTATGATGAGAATAAAATAAAGAATTTTGTAGCAATGGTAGCTGCTTCATATGATACTCTCGGACTTGACAGACGGCTTGTAACGCAGTACGGGAATGAGACAACAGTAGGCGGCGGTGATTTCGGATGGAAAGTCGATCAGGAAGCTGAAATTGAAGAGATAAAGAAATTACTGAAAGAAAGTAAGGAAACTACAAGAGAACCGGTTTTCAGTTCACGCGGTATTACTCACGGAGAAAATGACTGGGGAGATACTTATGTTGAGATAAATCTTGCCAAGCAGCATCTTTTCTTCGTAAAAGACGGGAAACTGATCGTTTCTTCCGATCTTGTATCCGGTGGTCTTCAGCGTAAAGCTCCTACACCGACCGGCGTGTATGATATTAATTATAAAGGCAGGAATGCTGTTCTCAGAGGTCCGAGACGTGCGGACGGGTCATATTCCTATGAAAGTCCGGTATCTTACTGGATGCCCTTTAATAAGGGTATCGGACTTCATGATGCCAAGTGGAGATCACGGTTCGGAGGAACAATTTATAAGTATGACGGTTCCCATGGATGTATCAATTTACCGCTTTCCAAAGCAAAAACTATTTATGAGAATATTTCAACCGGTGTTCCGGTAATAGTATACAGCGATGATTTTGAAATCATGAATATGCCGGAAGATCCGGAAGAAATTGCCAAAAGATTAGAGAAAGAAAAGAAGGAAGAACAGGCCAAAATCGAAGCCGAAGCAAAGAAAGCAATAAAAGTACCTGAGAAGGCCAAAGAGACAAAAGCTCCGGTTAAAGATAAGCCAAAAGCTCAGCCCGCTTCACGACCTGCAGAACCGGAGACTGTTCCACAGGAAACACAGGCAGAGACAATGCCGCAGGAAACTGCTCCGATCGAATGGGGACCGGCTTTCGACAGAAGTGAATCCGCACAGGAAACACAACCGGAAACTATTCCGGTTACCGATGAATATGTTGAAGCGGAAGTATATACGGACGCTGAGAATGTTCCGGGAGAATAATTATGAGAGTTATTGCAGGTTCTGCCAGAAGACTTTTACTTAAAACGCTGCCGGGTAATGATACAAGACCGACAACAGATAAAATAAAGGAAACTCTGTTTAATATGATCAATTTTGACCTTCCGGGATCAAATTTTCTCGATTTATTCGCCGGAAGCGGCGCAATCGGTATCGAAGCATTGAGCAGGGGTTCTAAAAAATGTGTTTTTATAGATAATAACGCCAAAGCCACAGCAGTTATTCGGGAAAATCTACTGCATACCGGTTTTGAAAGCATATCTGATGTAATAACTGCTGATGTCCTGTCTGCATTAAGAAGAATGGAAAATTCCGGAATACTGTTTGATATAGTATTTATGGACCCGCCATACAGATGCGGACTTGAAGATTCGGTATTGAACTTCTTAAAAACATCAAAACTGATAGATGGGAATTCTCGCATAATTGTAGAAATGAGTTCTGATACTGATGCCGGGCATTTTTCAGATATGGGTTATCAGACAGATCGTATAAAAATATACAAAACGAATAAACATGTATTTTTAAGGAGGAATTCCTTATGACAAGAGCTGTATATCCGGGAAGTTTTGATCCGGTAACAAACGGGCATATGGACATTATTGATCGTGCCTCGAAAATATTTGATGAACTGATAATCGGAGTTTTACTGAATCAGTCCAAGAAGCCTATGTTCTCAGTAGATGAAAGAGTTAATCTTCTTGAACATCTGACAGAAAATTACCCGAATGTTACAGTGAAGAAGTTTGATGGGCTTCTTGTCGATTTTGCACACAAAGAAGATGCAAGAGTTATTGTAAGAGGTCTCAGGGCTGTTACTGATTTTGAATATGAACTTCAGATGGCACAGACAAATAAAGTTATAGCAGACGATCTTGAAACGGTTTTTCTTACTACAAATCTTAAATATTCTTATCTTAGCTCAAGTATTGTAAAAGAGATTGCATCATATGACGGAGATATCAGACAGTTTGTTGATCCGCAAACCGAGGCTGAGATCAGAAGTAAACTAAACGACAACGGAGGAAAATGAAATGAGTAGAATTGAACAATTGATTGATGATATTGAAGCTTATATTGAAGATTGCAAACCGTCAGCATTTTCTTCGACGAAGGTTGTTGTAAATAAAGAAGAACTTGAAGAAATGCTTAATGAACTGAGACTTCAGATTCCTGAAGAAGTAAACCAGTATAAAAAAGTAATCAATAATCAGGATGCGATACTTAACAATGCAAAAATCAAAGCAGATGGTATGGTTGAAGCAGCAAATAAACTCCAGACTCAGATGATTGATGAACATGAAATAATGCAGAAAGCACTTGCCAATTCGGATCAGGTTATTGAAAATGCAAATATCCAGGCTCAGAATATAATAGACAGAGCAACTCTTGATTCACAGACGATGCAGCGCGCTATTATGAAATATTCAGATGATATGATGGCTGTTCTTCAAAGAGAACTTGCTGATATGATGAGTGTATCAAAACAGAAATTTGAATCATTTTATTCTAATCTTGAGAACAATTATAATACTGTAACAGCAAACAGAAGCGAACTTAACGCTTCATCAGATATATCACAGGAGCAGTAATGATTCTATTGAAAGATCTTCCGTCATGTTTTAGAGATTCCATGAAGGAACAGCTTGGAACTTCTTTTGATGACTACATTCGCTGTTTATCAGAGAAACCGGTTGCCGGAGTACGCATTAATACTCTGAAAACAGATGCCGAAGAACTCTTCAGCAAAATTAATATCGCACATGATCAGATTCCATGGATGTCTGACGGCTATTATGTAACGGATACTTCAGTTCTTACTAAGCATCCGTTTTACTATGCGGGTATGTACTATATTCAGGAACCAAGTGCAATGACACCTGTTTCATGGCTTGCACCGGAACCGGATGATATAGTGCTTGATTTGTGTGCAGCCCCGGGCGGTAAATCGACGCAGATTGCATGCGCACTGACAGGAAACGGTTATCTTGTTACAAATGATTTAAGTGCCTCAAGATGTAAGGCTTTACTTAAGAATATAGAGCTTGCCGGTATAGGTAATGCAGTTATAACCTGTGCTGATCCGCATGATCTTGAGAATGTATATCCGGAGTTTTTTGATAAAGTTCTTGTAGATGCACCCTGTTCCGGAGAAGGTATGTTCCGAAAAGACAGAGCTGTGTTAAATGCATATCATGAGCATGGTCCTGCGTACTTTGCTCCGATTCAGAAATCTGTATTAAGTGCAGCTGTTTCCATGTTGAAACACGGTGGAATACTTGTTTATTCGACATGTACTTTTTCCAGAATCGAAGATGAAGACAATATTGATTGGCTTCTCTCGAATTTTGATTGCATGTCACTCGAAAAATCAGTAAAACTGCTTCCTCATGAAGTTAAAGGAGAAGGACATTTTGTTGCCAGACTTAAAAAGCTTTGAGCTGTTTCTTGAAAATATTAATATAAGATATGATAAGGACAGATTCTACGTAAACGGTGATTACATATATTATCTGCCGATTAATTGTGTTCTGAACAAGAGTATACACTATATTCGAACCGGGCTTTTGATGGGAAGAATCAGAAATGGAAGATTCGAGCCTTCGCAAGCCCTTGCTATGAATCTTAAGGCTGAAGACTGGAAGAATCCTCTTCTTCTTGAACTTGGAGATGAGAGAGTCCTGAGATATCTTAAAGGTGAAACCATAGAGGCAGATGATGAAGAAGACGGATACAGACTGCTGTGTGTTGACAGTCATCCGCTTGGATGGATAAAACAGTCCGGTCACAGATGTAAGAATAAGTATTATCCCGGTTGGAGATATGCATGAAAGAATTAATTGCAGGAAAAAATGAATCCGGACAAAGATTAGATAAACTCCTTTTCAAGTATCTTCCGGATGCCGGAAAAGGATTTGTCTATAAAATGATCAGAAAAAAGAATATAACATTGAATGATTCCCGCTGTGAAGGTAACGAAACGGTCAATGAAGGCGATAGCATCAAACTTTGGCTGTCAGATGAAACAATCGCAAAATTCAGCCGTTCGGAATCCGATTCGGCAGAAACTGTATCTCTGCATAAATCCACATACAAATTGTATCCTTTATATGAAGATGATGATATTATAGTTTTCAACAAACCGGCCGGATTGCTTTCACAGAAGTCAAAGCCTGACGATATCAGCGTAAATGATATACTTATTAAATATTTGATTGACTCAGGACAATTATCTGCAGAGCAGCTAAAGACATTCAGACCATCCATATGCAATAGACTTGACAGAAATACAAGCGGGATTGTTATATGCGGAAAATCCTTAAAAGGTCTGCAGGATATGGCATTTGTTCTTAAGGACAGATCTCTGCACAAAGATTATATAGCAGTTGTCGAGGGAGAGCTGCGAACAGCCGGATCCCTGAAAGGATATATAACAAAAGACAGATTACGCAATATAGTCTCGGATGATGAAAACGGAGAATATATTGAAACAGAATACCGTCCGCTGAGTACAGACGGAAACAGATCTTTTCTGATGGTCAGACTTATAACAGGTAAGACACATCAGATACGTTTTCATCTGGCTTCCTGCGGACATCCTATTGTCGGTGACAGAAAATACGGAAGTGGAAAAGGTGCATCCAGACAGCTTCTTCATGCATTCAGGATTACATTTAAGGATGGGCAATGTATTACTGCTGACTTACCGGAGGATATGAAATGGGAACATGGAAATCCAGGGGCCTTCGAGGATCTGCCCTTGAAGATCTGATAAACCACACAAATGAAATATACAAGGATAAGGGACTGGCTCTGATTCAGAAAATACCCACTCCGATTACCCCGATAGAGATCGATAAGAAATCAAGGCATATAACACTGGCATACTTCGACCAGAAAAGTACTGTTGACTATATCGGTACGGTTCAGGGGATTCCTGTGTGCTTTGATGCGAAAGAATGTGCTACAGATACTTTTCCTCTTCAGAATGTTCATGAACATCAGATTGAGTTTATGAATGAATTTGAAAAACAGGGAGGTATCAGCTTCCTCATAGTATATTTCACAGAAAGAAATGAGATGTTTTATCTTCCTTTGAAAGACATTAATCTGTTCTGGGACAGGATGAATAACGGAGGAAGAAAAAGCTTCAAATATGACGAAATCAATAAGGAGATGAAAATCAGTCAGTACGGGGAAATGATAGTACATTATCTTGATTGCCTTCAAGCTGATCTGAACTCGAGAGATGAATAATACTTTTCTAAATGAAGACATACTTCTTAAAGTTGAAAAACCCGCAAGATATATAGGAAATGAACCTAATATGTGCGTCAAGAATCCTGATAATGTGGAGATCAGGATAGGATTGTGCTTTCCCGATGTTTATGAAATCGGAATGAGCAACATCGGAATTCAGATTATATATGAACTTTTTAACAGGAGAGAAGACACATACTGTGAAAGAGTTTTTTCTCCATGGCATGATCTTGATAAGATAATGCGGGAAAAGAGTATTCCGCTTTTTACACTGGAATCCCAGTCACCTGTAAGAGATATGAATATGTTGGGATTTTCCATGGGTTATGAGATGTGTTATACCAATGTCCTTCAGGTCCTCGATCTTTCAGGAATTCCTTTGTATTCAAAGGATCGTTCTGAAGATGATCCTATAATATTCGGAGGAGGAACCTGCACATACAACCCTGAACCAATAGCTGATTTCTTTGATTTTCTCTATATAGGAGAAGCGGAAACGCGATATGATGAGGTTCTCGACTTATATAAGAAATACAGGCATGACAAAAGACGTTTTCTTCGTGAAGTCTCACATGTCGATGGAATATATGTTCCGTCTTTGTATAGTGTTCAGTACAATCAGGACGGTACAATTAAATCATTTACGCCCAAGTATGAAGATGTTCCTTCGATAATAAAAAGACAGGTAGTTACGGATATGGATTCAGTTCGATTTATCGACAAACCCATAGTTCCTTTCATTAAAGTTACTCAGGACAGAGTTGTTCTTGAAATTATGAGAGGATGTATACGAGGATGCCGTTTCTGCCAGGCTGGAATGATATACAGACCGCTAAGAGAGCACAGCCTCGAATACCTGAAGGATTATGCTGTTAAGATGCTCGAACTGACCGGAGCGGATGAGATTTCCCTGAGTTCGCTCAGTTCAAGTGATTTCAGCAGGATAGAGGAGCTGCTCGCATTTCTGATTGATTATACATCCGTTAAAAAAATAAACATTTCGCTGCCTTCTCTGCGAATTGATTCTTTTTCTCTGGATGTTATGAACAAGGTTCAGGATGTTAAAAAATCATCACTGACGTTTGCGGCCGAAGCAGGAACCCAGAGGCTGCGTGATGTAATAAACAAAGGTATAACCGAAAATGATATTCTCTCCGGTTCATTGGATGCATTCCGCGGTGGCTGGAATAAAGTAAAAATGTATTTCATGCTCGGGCTTCCGACCGAGACTGCAGAAGACAGAGACGGTATCGGAGATTTATGTGAGAAGATTGCAGAGACTTATTTTTCGATACCTAAAGAACAGCGGGTAGGGAAAGTTCAGATTCAGGCAAGTTCTTCTTTCTTTGTTCCGAAACCTTTTACTCCGTTTCAATGGGCTTCTATGTTTAGTGCGGATGAATATAAAAACATGGCGGGACAGGTTAAAGACCATATAAGAGAACAGCTTAATCAGAAATGCATTAAGTACGCATGGCATGATCCGGATGTCTCCGTTTTAGAAGGAGTTTTTGCAAGAGGAGACAGAAAACTGTCAGAATTGATTGAAACAGCATATCATCTTGGCTGTATGTATGATGCCTGGTCCGACAGTTTCAGACCGGATCTCTGGGAGAAGGCATTTGAGATCTGCGGCCTTAGCCCGGCATTTTACAACAGGGAAAGAAAACTTGACGAGATTCTTCCCTGGGATTTTATTGACATAGGTGTGAAAAAAGAATTTCTTATCAGAGAATGGAATAATGCTCTTAATGGTGTAATTACACCCAATTGCCGTCAGCAATGTTCAGGATGCGGTGCCCGAATGTTTGAAGGAGGTGTATGTTTTGAAAATAAGAATTAAATTTTCCAAACATGGGAACACGAAATATGTAGGACACCTGGACATCATGCGCTATTTTCAGAAGGCGATGCGAAGAGCAGATATACCAATCAGGTATTCCGAAGGTTTTTCCCCACATCAGGTAATGAGCTTTGCTGCTCCCCTCGGTATCGGAATAGAAAGTGATTCAGAGTATCTTGATATCGAGGTTACGGATAGTATTGATTCTTCCGAAGCAATTAAACGTCTTAACAGCGTCATGTGTGAGGGAATTAAGATTATTGAATGGAAACAGCTCCCCGATAACTCAAAAACAGCCATGAGTCAGGTGGCATCGGCAGATTATTTTGTTCTGTGTGAATGCAATGATATAAGTCCGTTGGATAAAGCAGAGATCCTTGTTGAAAAAGAAACAAAAAGCGGAGAGCTGAAACAGGTTGACATAAAACCAATGCTGTATTCTGTTAAAAAGACCGAGGGAGGGCTGCTTATGCATGTTGCCCAGGGCAGCAGCGGAAACCTGAAGCCTGAAACTGTTATGAAGGCACTCAGAATCGATGAATACCATATTATTCGCAAAGCCATATATGATATTAGTGGATTGACACTTTAAGGTGTTTTGTGGTATTATACGATAGTTCGTGTAATGCGAATTTTGTCGCCATGACGATGTATAAGGATACTCCAACCTCTACATGGTCATCGGTAAGTATATTAATAAGGAGAAAAGAAAATGATTACAAAAGAGAAAAAAACAGCGGTTATCAATGAGTATGCACGTAAGGAAGGCGATACAGGTTCACCGGAAGTACAGGTTGCTATACTTACAGCAAGAATTGCAGAGTTAAATGAACATCTTGCAAAGAATCCGAAAGACTTCCATTCAAGAAGAGGACTTCTTAAGATGGTAGGTCAGAGAAGAGGACTTCTTAAGTATCTCAAGAACAGAGATATCGAAGCATACAGAGCTCTTATCGAAAGACTTGGATTAAGAAAGTAATCGTGATTGCAGGGTGGAGATCGTTCTCCACCCTTTTATGCTGATATACGAGGTGTAATGAAGGAGTAAAGAAGGAGAGAATAATGGTTAATTTTAAGAGTTTCAGTATGGATCTTGCCGGACGGACTCTGACTGTAGATGTCGGACGTGTGGCAAAACAGGCTAATGGTGCCGCTTTGATGCATTATGGTGATACTGTTGTTTTGTCAACGGCTACAGCATCTGAAAGTCCGAGAGAAGGAATTGATTTCTTCCCGCTTTCTGTTGAGTATGAGGAGAAGATGTATGCTGTCGGTAAAATCCCCGGCGGTTTTAACAAGCGTGAAGGAAAAGCCAGTGAGAATGCAATACTTACCAGTCGTGTAATTGACAGACCTATGAGACCTTTGTTCCCAAAGGATTATAGAAATGATGTTACGCTTAACAATCTTGTTATGTCAGTTGATGAGAACTGTTCACCGGAGCTTACGGCTATGCTTGGATCAGCAATAGCAACAGCTATTTCCGATATTCCTTTCGACGGACCATGCGCAACAACTCAGGTCGGTATGATAGCCGGTGAGCTTGTTATTAATCCCACACAGAAACAGCAGGTCGTATCTGACTTAAAGCTTACTGTTGCATCTACAAGAGATAAGGTAATCATGATTGAAGCCGGAGCAAACGAGATTCCGGAAGCAAAAATGATTGAGGCTATTTATGCAGCAGATGATGTTAACAAGAAAATCATTGCTTTCATTGATGAAATTGTTGCAGCATGCGGAAAAGAAAAGCATAAATATGACAGCTGTGCAGTTCCGGAAGAACTGTTTGCAGCTATAAAGGAAATCATTCCTTCAGAGAGGATGGAAGAGGCCGTATTTACGGATGATAAACAGGTAAGAGAGGCCAATATGGCTGAAATCAAAGAAGAAATCAATGCCGCTGCCGGTAATTGGGAGAATGAAGACTGGATAGCTCTGATTCCTGATGCTATATATCAGTACGAAAAGAAGACTGTCAGAAAGATGATTTTAAAAGATCATAAGCGTCCTGACGGAAGAGAAATAACACAGATTCGTCCTCTTGCAGCAGAAGTTGATATCATCCCCAGAGTTCACGGATCTGCTATGTTTACACGTGGGCAGACACAGATCTGCGATGTATGTACTCTCGCACCGCTTTCTGAAGTTCAGAAAATTGAAGGACTTGATCCATATATCACATATAAGAGATATATGCACCATTATAACTTCCCGGCATATTCAGTCGGTGAGACAAAAGTATCACGCGGTCCGGGTCGAAGGGAGATAGGACATGGTGCGCTTGCAGAAAGAGCACTTTTGCCTGTACTTCCTTCCGAAGAAGAGTTCCCGTATGCAATCCGCTGCGTTTCGGAAACATTTGAATCAAACGGTTCAACATCAATGGGATCAACATGTGCATCATGTATGTCTCTTATGGCTGCAGGCGTTCCTATCAAGAAGATGGTAGCCGGCATAAGCTGCGGGCTTGTTACCGGAGAAACAGATGATGATTTCGTTCTTCTTACTGATATTCAGGGTCTTGAAGATTTCTTCGGAGATATGGATTTCAAAGTTACAGGTACAGATGACGGAATTACAGCGATTCAGATGGATATCAAGATTCACGGTCTTACAAGACCAATCGTTGAGGGTGCTATTGCCAGATGCAAGGAAGCAAGAACATTTATCATGAATACATGTATGAGACCTTGCATTTCCGAGCCAAGAGCGGAAGTAAATGAATATGCTCCTAAGATTGAACAGATCTCCATTGATCCTCAGAAGATCGGTGATGTTGTTGGAAAACAGGGCAAAACAATAAATAAGATTATTGAAGAAACGGGCGTTAAAATCGACATTGATGATGACGGAATGGTAAGCGTTGCGGGTACTGATAAGGAAATGATTGCAAAAGCCATTGAAATTATCAGAAACATCGTTACGGATCTTGAGGTCGGTATGCTTCTTAACGGAAAAGTAACCCGTATTCTTGAATTCGGTGCCTTTGTAGAGTTCGCTCCCGGAAAAGAAGGTATGATACACATCTCAAAACTTGCCGACAGAAGAGTTGCAAAAGTAGAAGATGTAGTTAATATCGGAGACCAGGTAAAAGTCAAAGTAATCAAAGTTGATGTAATGCGCGGCAGAATTGACCTTAGCATGAAACCTTCGGATCTTAATTCTACTGAAGTGCCAGCTGAAGAGTAAGATCCTAATCAGATTTCATTCTGAAAGGAGCATAAGTTATGGATGAAAAAGAACTGAAACAACAGGAACTTATGCAGCTTGTTGAAGACAAGAAATTCCGTCTTCTGAAGGATGAGCTTTCTGAAATGAATGAGTTCGATGTCGCCGAGTTTATCGGCGAACTCGAACCTGATAAGATGGTTGTTGTGTTCCGTATGCTTCCGAAGGAACTGGCAACCGATGTATTTGCATGTCTTGAACCCGATGTACAGCAGCGTATCATTTCAGATATTAATGATAGAGAGCTTCATACTATCATTGAGGATCTTATGATTGATGATGCTGTTGATATGCTTGAGGAACTTCCGGCTAATGTTGTTAAGCGTGTTCTTCAGCAGGCAACTCCTGCTACGAGAGCTCAGATTAACGAATTCCTTAAATACCCCGAGAATTCTGCCGGTTCTATTATGACAGCAGAATATATAGCCTTGAAGAAGACAATGACTGTTGAAGATGCTTTTGCATATATCAGGGCTTACGGTGAAGACAAGGAAATTATCTATACATGTTATGTAATGGATAACAAGCGTACTCTGGAAGGTGTTGTTACCATTAAGGATCTGTTGATGAATTCATATGATACGCTGATTGAATCCATCATGGATACGCATGTTATTAAAGCTGTTACAACACAGGACAGAGAGGAAGTTGTAGAACTTTTTAATAGATATGACCTTATGTCGCTTCCTGTAGTCGACCATGAAAACCGTCTTGTCGGTATCGTTACCGTAGATGATGTTGTTGATGTCATGGAAGAGGAAGCAACAGAAGATTTCGAGAAGATGGCTGCTATTCTGCCTTCTGAGAAACCCTATTTTAAGACTTCTGTTCTTGAAATAGCAAAGAAAAGGATTCCGTGGCTTTTAGTTCTCATGATAAGTTCGATGGTAACGGGTACTATATTGGCTAAATATGAGGAAGCTTTCCAGATATTGCCGATTTTAGTAACATTTATTCCAATGCTTATGGATACCGGTGGAAATGCCGGATCACAGACATCTACAACAATTATCCGAGGAATGGCTATCGGAGAGATTGAACTGTCTGATGTTTTAAAAGCGTGGTGGAAAGAAATACGTGTAGCGTTGATTGTAGGCTTTGTTTTAAGCCTTGTGAATTTTATTAGATTGGTAATCCAGTATCCGGGACAGGAACTGGTTTCACTGACAGTTGTGTTAAGCCTTTTTCTCACGGTTCTTATTGCAAAATCATTAGGATGTCTTCTTCCTATGGCTGCAAAAAAGCTTAATCTGGATCCTGCGATAATGGCTTCACCGCTTATTACTACATTGGTAGATGCTATCAGTCTTTCCATATATTTCGGACTGGCTGTTGCATTGCTTAAAATTTATTAATTAGGCACGCTCCTGTTGTAGGGGAGATGCCGGAGGAGAAAAGATGAAAGTTATTTATAATGACGGTACTGTAAAAGAGTGTCCAAAGGATGAGGAACTGCATGTAATAAGACATACGGCCGCTCATATTATGGCACAGGCAATCAAAAGACTTTATCCGCAGGCTGACTTTGGATATGGTCCGGCAACCGAAAACGGATTCTATTATGATGTTGATCTGGGTGAAGCTACATTGAGTGATGATGATCTGCCCAAAATAGAAGCAGAAATGAAAAAGATCACAAAAGAGAATCTTCCGATTAAAGCTTATATCCTTCCGAGACCTGAAGCAATCAAGCTTATGCAGGAAAGAGGCGAGAATTATAAAGTTGAACATATTAATGATCTTCCTGAGGATGCTCAGATCAGCTTCTATCAGCAGGGTGAATATATTGATATGTGTGTAGGCC
>JAGHSD010000059.1 GCA_018066045.1 Candidatus Darwinimomas equi
CTCCATAATAAACTTATTATAGTTTATCACAAAACATTCTTATATAAAAGACAGATTCCTCTTTCGAAATTCTTGCGGGAATACTAAAATTCTGTTAAAATGAATTAGTTTGGTATGTCCAGACATCGAACCATGAAAATTTTATAAGGAGGTGCTCCTGTGTCACAAAGTTTAATTACAATTGTGGCTGCGGCTATCGTGGGCATCATCTGTTTCGTAATAGCTTGGTTTTTGTCAAAAAATAAAACAAAAAAAGACATTGACGATAAAGTGGGATCGGCAGAGTCCAGATCAGAGCGATAATAGATGAAGCAATGAAAACCGCGGAGGCAAAGAAGCGTGAAGCTCTTCTTGAAGCCAAGGAAGAAAACCTTAAAACCAGAAACGAACTGGAAAAAGAGGTTAAAGAACGGCGTGCAGAGCTTACGCACTATGAAAAGCGAGTATTACAGAAAGAAGAAAATCTTGATAAGAAGCAGGAGTCTCTGGAGCGCAAAGAGGAATCTATCCAGGCTCGCGAGAATAATCTCGCAAAAAAGAGTCAGGAAGTTGAGGATCTTTACCGTCAGGGAATCGCGGAACTTGAGAAGATTTCAGGTCTTACAAGTGAACAGGCCAAGGAATTCTTACTTCAGACCATCGAGGATGACGTAAGACATGACAAGGCAAGACTTATCAAGGAACTGGATACCGAGGCTCGGGAAGAGGCCAATAAAAAAGCCAGAGAATACGTAGTCACAGCTATCCAGCGCTATGCAGCAGATAATGTTGCAGAATCCACAGTATCAGTAGTTCAGCTTCCGAATGATGATATGAAAGGCCGTATCATAGGACGTGAAGGCCGTAATATCAGAACCATTGAGCAGATGACGGGTGTGGAACTTATCATTGATGATACACCTGAGGCAGTAGTCCTTTCCGGATTTGATCCGGTAAGACGTGAGATTGCAAGAGTTGCTCTTGAAAAGCTCATCGTTGACGGACGTATTCATCCGGCAAGGATCGAAGAAACCGTTGAGAAGGCTCGTAAGGAAGTCGAAGCAGTCATCAAGGAAGCCGGAGAATCAGCAGCTCTTGAAGTAGGGGTTCACGGACTTCATCCCGAGATTATCAAGCTTCTGGGACGTATGAAGTTCAGAACAAGCTACGGACAGAATGCACTTAAGCATTCCATGGAAGTTGCCCAGATCACCGGACTTTTAGCAGCAGAGGTCGGCGTAGACATCCGTCTCGCCAAGAGAGCAGGACTTTTACATGACATCGGAAAATCCATCGACCATGAAGTTGAAGGTTCTCACGTACAGTTAGGCGCAGATATCTGCCGTAAGTACAAAGAGAATGCCATCGTAATCAATGCGGTGGAATCACACCATGGTGATGTGGAGCCTGAGAGTCTTATCGCATGTCTGGTAAATGCGGCTGATGCAATATCGGCAGCCCGTCCGGGTGCAAGACGTGAAACTCTTGAGGCATACACGAACAGACTGAAACAGCTCGAAGAGATCACAAACTCATTCGACGGTGTTGACAAATCTTTCGCAGTTCAGGCAGGCCGTGAAGTTCGTATCATGGTTATTCCTGAGAAGATCAATGATGATGACATGGTTATCCTGGCACATGATGTTGCCAAGAGAATCGAGGATGAAATGCAGTATCCGGGACAGATCAAGGTAAATGTTATCCGTGAATCCAGAGTACAGGATGTTGCAAAATGATTCAGCAAAAATAAGAAGCCGTAAGGCTTCTTATTTTTGTTGAACACATCTGTTTCTACTGTCTTACTGCCGTTCAGTCTCCCATATGTGCCGATATGCTGCTCCACGAATACCCTTTTCTCGTAAGGGCCGCAAGTATCTTCTGTTTCTCCTTGGGATCCATATCAGGCGAGTAGTGCCGTTTCCGCAGTTCAGCCTCTATCTGGGCATCTTCGTCAACATCTGTCTCATCAAGCATACGCACTATCAGGTTCTTATCCAGGCCCCTGGCCTGAAGATCATAAAGCAGTTTCTTTCTGGATTTTCCGTCCGAATGATATCTGAGATATGTTTCAACATACCTTTCATCATCTACATAATGCTTTCCCTTAGCCCAGCTGATTGTCTCTTCGATGGACTCCTCCGGATAATAATCTTCCTTAAGTTTTCTTCGCAGTTCACTCTCCGGCTTATCTGAATTCCTGAGTATATACACAAGCCGTTCTCTGGCTCTTTTGGTCAAAACCGGAAGAAGTTTCTGCGAATACTCATCATCAGACAGTTCCGCACCCTCTGCTATATGCATCCTGCTTATCTCACCGTTATACAGCATAATAACAAGGCCCTCTTCAAAGAGGACCTTGCTTTTTGTTTTTCCGTGCGGGATTATCTTATCAACCTTCATTCTCTGTCAGCGGAAGGCCGTGAATTTCGCGTACCTTATCCTCGATTTCCCTGCATACATCAGGATTCTCTGCCAGGTAATTCTTGGCATTCTCGCGTCCCTGTCCGATCTTCTCTCCGAGATATGCATACCATGCACCGCTCTTCTCCACGATTCCGTCAGTTACCGCCAGATCTATCAGATCACCTTCTTTGGAGATTCCTGTACCGAATACTATATCAAACTCTGCCTCCTTAAACGGCGGAGCCACCTTATTCTTAACCACTTTGACTCTGACATGGTTTCCTACCATCTCGCCGCCTGCCTTGAGAGTCTCGGTTCTTCTGATATCCATACGTACGGATGCATAAAACTTAAGTGCACGTCCGCCTGTAGTAGTCTCGGGATTTCCGAACATAACTCCGATCTTCTCACGAAGCTGGTTGATGAAAACTACGGTACAGTTGGTCTTACTGATTGCTCCCGTCAGCTTTCTCAGTGCCTGGCTCATAAGGCGGGCCTGAAGTCCGACATGTGAATCTCCCATGTCTCCGTCTATCTCTGCCTTCGGAACCAGTGCCGCAACAGAGTCAACAACTATGATATCCATCGCGCCTGAGCGAACCATAGTCTCTGTTATCTCCATAGCCTGCTCTCCGTTATCCGGCTGAGAAATATAAAGATTATCAATATCTACGCCTATATTTCCGGCATACACCGGATCCATGGCATGCTCTGCATCGATGAATCCTGCGATTCCGCCTCTCTTCTGTGTCTCCGCAATCATATGCAGAGCCAGTGTGGTCTTTCCTGAACTCTCCGGTCCGTATATCTCTATAACTCTGCCCTTCGGGATACCGCCGATGCCGAGTGCAATATCCAGACTTACCGATCCCGTGGGTATTGCCTCAACGCCCATATCAGTATTGGAATCGCCCAGCTTCATAACAGAGCCTTTTCCGTACTGCTTCTCTATCTGTGCCAAAGCCGCATCAAGGGCCTTCTGCTTGTCATCACTATTCATAATTTCCTCCATGTGAACAAATGTTCTTGTTTCGTTCGTTTTTAGTTTAAGTTATTTATACCCTTATGTCAAGTGGCAATCAGGTAATTTCAGCAGATTCCCTGCGGATATTATACCATAAAAGCGACGAGTCAAGTGTGAATTTATTCACATTTGGCGACCGCAGATACCGTAACGGAAAAATAAAAAAGACCATCCGGAGACAGTCTGTTTTATTAGTTACTGCTATATGCAATTAAATCAGGGATTTCATAACAGGAAAATAGGAGAAGTTTTTCTTTATTATGTATCCGTAGTATAGCATGACCTCCCGAAAGAAGCTTGAAGATAGACTGAACAAAAAATGAAGAATGTCTTAA
>JAGHSD010000079.1 GCA_018066045.1 Candidatus Darwinimomas equi
CTATGAACCATTCGAAGATTTAGCAGGAGATGATGAGCCTGCTCTCCTGATTTATACATCCGGCTCAACGGGAACACCGAAAGGGATTCTGCATACAAACTCTTCATTATTTTCTTCAGCAGAACGAACAAAAATTCTCTCGGAAGGCGTCAGTCCGATTATATTTGCCGCAGCTGCACCGTTTTCCTTTATCATTCATATTCAGGAATATTTCTGTATCTTCCTCTTAAACGGATGTGTACATATCTTATCCAATACCGTTACTCATTCACTTCCCTTGTTAGAAGAATACTATGCCAGCCACTCAATAACTGCCGGATATCTGACACCTAAAATTATCCCATTATTTGCTTTTCCCTCATCTGTGCAGAGAATCTGTACCGGAGGCGACTCCCTGTTATCTTCCCCGGTTTCAGGAAATTACCGTATATCATATCTCTACGGACAGGGAGAAACCTGCAGCGCGGTATGCACTCATCTAATCGAAACCACCTGCAAAAATCCGTCTCTGGGAAAACCGCTTCCGGGAATTGAGATACGCATATTAGATGAATCCGGTAATGAAGTTCCACGCGGCTTAGAAGGTGAGATTTGCGTTATAGGTGAGTTCGGCGCGGAATACTTTAAATCCCCTGAAGAAACACAGGAAACATTCATCAAAACAGATGACGGAAAAACCCTCATACACACAGGAGATGTCGGATTCATTGATGATGCGGGTGACTTAAACTACGTGAGCCGCAAAGACTGGATGGTTAAAATTAACGGTCAGCGGGTTGAAACACTCGAAGTTGAACGTGTTCTTCAATCTGTAGAACACATCAAAGAAGCAGCAGTAAAAGCATTTTCTGATGCGGATTCAGAGAATTATCTTGTCGGCTATTATGTATCTGACGCGGAACTATCCATAGACGTCATACGCATTTCTCTTGCAGAAAAAGTCCCTCCCTATATGATTCCCCGGTATCTGATGCGTCTTGATATCCTGCCGAAAAATATGAATGGAAAAATTGACCGAACCGCGCTGGGAAAACCAGTGTTCGATGAACACCATTCAACTGACGGAAGAAAGAGTATTTTTCCGCAGAATGATACGCAGAAGAAAATCTATGACATCGCATCAAAGATTATCGGACATAGCGGTTTTGGCATTACCTCAAATCTCTATGAAGCAGGACTTGATTCCCTTGGTTCAATGCGTTTTCTAACCGAAATGGAACAGGCATTTCATGTTCCGCTGGATATGAATACCTTGTACTCCGCTAAAACGGTTGAAAATCTTGCTGCATGGGTTGATAAAGCAAAGCCCGCTGAGGTCTTTGAACTGCAGGAAGATTATCCCATAACCAAGACGCAGGAAACTGTGTATAATCCGTGCGAACATAACCCCCGGTATTATCCAAGCATAATCTATACCATCCTGAAACTTCAGGACGGGATAGATGCAGAGAAATTTGTATCTGCGGTTGAAACTGTCATAGATGCACATCCGTACCTGAAGACTACTCTGCGTAAACAAAGCGATGGAATGATTCGTGCCGTTAGAAATGACCATTTCAAAGCGGATGTGTCAGTTATTGCCTGTGAGAATCTTCCCCATCCCGATAAACTTGTCCGTCATCATGAACTTTTACATTCGCCGCTTTACCGTGCAGAACTTTATACAACACCTTCAGGGAACTATTTCTATCTTGATTGCCATCATATAATCTGTGACGGGATAACTATCTTCCTTATTCTGCGGGATATTTGTAAGGTCTATCTTGGACAAAAACCCGGAAAAGAACTCTGTGACGGTTTTGATGCAGGGCTTCTCGAGATAAGAAAGCGTCAGAGTGAAGATTTTGTCAAAGCAAAGAACTACTATACACATCTTCTTGAAGGCAGTGATCCGACAGAGATTCCATGCAGTACCGAAATGCCCGTGCCTAAGATGATTCCCGTACGAAAGACGTGTTCATCTTCGAGTGAGGATGTCGAGAGCTACTGTCATAAACACGGCTGTACGAAAAATGCCTTATTCCATACGGCATTTTCCTATCTTCTTTCTCTCTACGATGAGAAAAAGGATGTGCTGTTTGCTTCAACATACAGCGGAAGAACTGATTCACGTCTTCTCAATACTTTGTCAATTCTTTCAACCTGTATTCCGGTGCGTTACTCTGTTTCTGAAGATACATCTATTGGGATGATGATTTTAGATGTTCAGGATCAGATGTATGATAGTATTTCAAATGATGTGTATTCTATTCAGGATATAGGAACAGAATACGGGTGTAATTACGGGATAGTTATCGTAAATGAGATAGAGAATCTGAAGTATGTTACTGATTTGACCGGCTCTGCATCGGTTATTTCTGATTTCATGCCGGTTTTTGACATCAGCAGTTCCGTGATGGATGTTGTTGTTCCAAAGGATATGGAGTTCGCAGGAAATGAGTATAACAAGTATCTCCATATTGTATTTTTTATCTCTTCGGATATGAATGGAAACTACGTGTTTTCCGTTATGGGTAACGGCGGAAGATACAGTGAGTCATTCCTTGATGAGATGCTTTCACGCTATGATAAAATCATCACTGAATTTATCACAAAAGAATATCTGTCTGAAATGGTAATATAATGAGGTAAAAAGTATTACTC
>JAGHSD010000096.1 GCA_018066045.1 Candidatus Darwinimomas equi
AGTACAGCCTGGACGGTAGTTTTGAAAATACTGGCAGTCATTGCAGTAGTTCTGATTGTTTTATACTTCGTAGGAAGGAAGATGCAGGGCCGTCAGGCAGAGCAGCAGGCTATCATGGATCAGCAGAAGATGACAGTCAGCATGCTCATTATAGATAAGAAGAAAATGAAGATTAAGGACGCCAATCTTCCGAAGCAGGTCGGGGAACAGCTTCCGGAATATGCCAAGGTAATGAAGTTCCCTATCGTTAAGGCAAAGGTTGGTCCGAAGGTTCTTACTCTTATGGCAGATCCGGCAGTGTATGAGATTCTTCCGGTAAAGACAGAGTGTAAGGTAGTGGTAAGCGGTATATATATTACGAAGATCCTGTCAGTCCGCGGTCAGGCGGTGCCGAAGGCTCCAGAGAAAAAGGGACTGCTGGCAAAGCTTAGAAGTAAGACACAGAACTAAATTAGAAAAAAATAGTGTTGACACTTGACAGGGCAGGTGTTAATATGAAATTTGCACTATTGTGGCGTTATAGGCCTTATTGCGCCCTTTTTTCAGGGAAAACAAGCAGTAGTGTAACTAAAAATACGAGGTGATATGTCCATGGAGAAAAGCAAAATGCGCCCTGTGAAAACAGGGAAAGGCATGAGGATGAGCTTCTCAAAAGGCAAGGAAGTTCTTGAGATGCCAAACCTCATCGAGATCCAGAAGAACTCTTATGAGTGGTTCTTAGGCGACGGACTTAAGGAAGTATTTAAGGATATCTTCCCTATCGAAGACTTCGCCGGTCATCTGAGTCTTGATTTTGTAGACTTTAGACTTTGCAGGGACGACGTAAAGTATTCTATAGAAGAATGCAAGGAGCGTGATGCTACCTACGCCGCACCTATGAGGGTTAAAGTCAGATTATGCAACAATGATAAAGACGAGATAAATGAACATGAGATATTCATGGGCGACCTTCCTCTTATGACAGATACGGGTTCGTTTGTTATCAACGGTGCTGAAAGAGTTATAGTCAGCCAGCTGGTAAGATCACCGGGTATCTATTATACAAGAGAGCACGATAAACTCGGCAAGGAGTGTTTCTTCTGCCAGGTTATTCCGAACCGTGGAGCATGGCTTGAGTATGAGACAGACTCAAACGATGTTTTCTTCGTACGTGTTGACAGAACACGTAAAGTTCCGGTTACGGTTCTCTGCCGTGCACTCGGATACGGAACCAATACACAGATCGTTGAACTGTTCGGCGACGAGCCGAAGATCAGGGCATCATTCCTTAAGGATCCTTCAGTGACTGAAAGAAATCCTGAAGGAAGCTATGAGACAGGCCTTCTTGAATTATATAAGAAGATTCGTCCGGGTGAGCCGCTTTCTGTTGATTCGGCAGAGAGTTTGTTCAATGCTATGTTCTTTGACCCGAGAAGATATGATCTTGCAAGAGTAGGACGTTATAAGTTCAACAAGAAACTCAACTTCAAGAACCGTCTTAACGGACAGACACTTGCCGAGGATGTAATCGATGAGTCTACCGGTGAAGTTCTTGCGACAAAGGGAACAGTACTTGACAAAGCCCTTGCAGGAGAAATCCAGGATGCTGCAATACCGTTCGTATATGTTGAGGGACCGGATGACCATAAGGTAAAGATCCTTTCAAATATGATGGTTGACATCAGAAAACATGTCAACATCAAGAATCCTGAAGAGCTGGGTATTACGGAAGCCGTATATTATCCGCTTCTTAAGGAGCTTATTGACAGTGCAAAGAATCAGACAGAACTTAAGGAAGCTATCGAAAAGAATTCAAGCGAACTGGTTCCGAAGCATATCACTAAGGAAGATATCATCGCTTCTATCAACTATTGTATCCATGTAGAGTACGGCATCGGAAACCTTGACGACATCGATCATCTGGGCAACCGTCGTATCAGAGCCGTTGGCGAACTGCTTCAGAATCAGTACCGTATCGGTCTGTCACGTATGGAGAGAGTAGTACGTGAGCGTATGACAACGCAGGACATCGAGGCAATCACACCTCAGTCACTTATTAATATCAAGCCGGTAACAGCGGCAGTCAAGGAGTTCTTCGGATCATCGCAGCTGTCACAGTTCAAGGATCAGAACAATCCTCTTTCCGAGCTTACTCACAAAAGAAGACTTTCGGCACTCGGCCCGGGCGGACTTTCAAGAGACCGTGCAGGATTCGAAGTACGAGATGTTCATTATACACATTACGGACGTATGTGCCCGATAGAGACACCGGAAGGTCCGAACATCGGTCTTATCAACTCACTTGCAAGCTATGCAAGAATCAACGAATACGGATTCATTGAGGCTCCTTACAGAGTGGTAAAGAAAGACAAGAACGGTGAGCCGGTCGTAACAGAGGATGTTGTTTACCTTACAGCCGATGAAGAAGATAACTTCATTGTAGCACAGGCAAACGAAGCTCTTGACGAGAAGGGACACTTTGTAAGAAACAATGTTGCCGGACGTTTCAGAGAAGAGACATCCGAATTCCAGAAGGAAAAAGTCGATCTGATGGACGTATCTCCGAAGATGGTATTCTCGGTTGCTACATCCATGATTCCGTTCCTTCAGAACGATGATGCAAACCGTGCCCTGATGGGTTCCAACATGCAGCGTCAGGCTGTTCCGCTTATGATTACGGAAGCTCCGGTAGTAGGAACAGGTATGGAAAACAAGGCAGCTGTTGACTCGGGTGCATGTGTAGTGGCAAGACACGCAGGAACAGTATTATCAAGCGTATCGAACAAGATAGTTATCAAGCGTGATGATAATAAGGAAAAGGAAACATACATCCTTACCAAGTTCTCACGTTCAAACCAGTCAAACTCTTACAACCAGGTTCCTATCGTAGATAAGGGAGACCACGTTGAAGCAGGAGACGTTATCGCAGACGGACCTTCAACATCCGGCGGAGAGCTGGCACTCGGAAAGAACCCGCTTATCGGATTCATGACCTGGGAAGGTTACAACTACGAGGATGCCGTACTTCTTTCAGAGCGTCTGGTTCAAAACGATACATACACATCAATCCACATCGAAGAGTATGAATGTGCTGCACGTGATACGAAACTCGGACCGGAAGAGATCACAAGAGATGTTCCGGGAGTAGGTGAGGATGCACTTAAGGATCTTGATTCGGAAGGTATCATCAGAATCGGTGCCGAAGTACGTGCGGGAGATATCCTTGTCGGAAAGGTTACACCTAAGGGTGAAACAGAACTTACCGCAGAGGAGAGACTCTTAAGAGCCATCTTCGGTGAGAAGGCAAGAGAAGTACGTGACACATCACTCAGAGTTCCTCACGGAGCATACGGAGTGGTAGTTGCAGCAAAGGTCTTCACACGTGAAAACAGTGATGAGCTTCAGCCGGGAGTAAGCCAGAACGTACGTATATATATCGCACAGAAGAGAAAGATCTCTGTAGGTGATAAGATGGCCGGACGTCATGGAAACAAGGGTGTTGTTTCGAGAGTACTTCCTGTAGAAGACATGCCGTTCCTTCCGAACGGACGTCCGCTCGATATAGTACTTAACCCGTTAGGCGTTCCTTCACGTATGAACATCGGACAGGTACTTGAACTTCATCTCAGCCTTGCATCAATGGTACTGGGAATCAACGTTTCGACACCTGTATTCGACGGTGCAAACGAGGCAGACATCCAGGATATGCTGGAACTTGCCAACGATTACGTAAATACCGACTGGGATTCATTTAAGAAGAAATATAAATCAGTGCTCAATCCGGATGTTATGACATACCTCGGAGAGCATCTCGATCACAGAGATCTCTGGAAGGGAGTTCCGATCACAAGAGACGGAAAAGTTCCGCTTCGTGACGGAAGAACAGGCGAGTATTTTGACGCACCTGTATCGGTAGGACACATGCATTACCTCAAGCTCCATCACCTTGTTGATGACAAGATTCATGCACGTTCGACAGGTCCTTACTCACTGGTTACCCAGCAGCCTCTGGGCGGAAAAGCCCAGTTCGGCGGACAGAGATTCGGAGAGATGGAAGTATGGGCACTCGAGGCATACGGTGCATCATATACACTTCAGGAGATCCTTACGGTTAAGTCGGATGATGTCGTAGGACGTGTAAAGACTTACGAGGCAATCATCAAGGGCGAGAATATTCCTGAAGCAGGAATTCCTGAGTCATTCAAGGTTCTTATCAAAGAGCTCCAGTCACTCGGACTTGATGTAAGAGTACTGAAGGACAACGGAGACAAGGACTACGAAGAAGTAGAACTTAAGGAAAATGTTGACTATGGCGATATAAGTTACCATTCTGTTATCGAAAGCGATAAGCATTATCATGAAGGACAGAGAGATTTCGCTGATGCCGGATTCACACAGCAGGAGTGGAATGAAAGCGGTGAACTTGTAGATTCGCAGGTTGAAGATACATATGACGATTCAGACGAAGAATAAAGGAGCGCACGAATGAGTATGGAAAATGAAGCTTATCAGCCACTGACATTTGATGCAATCAAGATCGGTCTTGCTTCTCCTGATAAGATTCTGGAGTGGTCACACGGTGAGGTTAAGAAACCTGAGACCATCAACTACAGAACATTGAAGCCTGAAACAGACGGACTTTTCTGTGAGAGAATATTCGGACCGAGCAAAGACTGGGAATGTCACTGCGGAAGATATAAGAAGATCAGATTCAAAGGCAAGATCTGCGAAAAGTGCGGTGTTGAAGTAACCAAGGCAAGCGTTCGCCGTGAGCGTATGGGACATATCACACTTGCAGCTCCTGTATCACATATCTGGTATTTCAAGGGAATCCCGTCACGTATGGGACTCATCCTTGATATATCACCGAGAAACCTTGAGAAGGTTCTCTACTTCGCATCATATGTTGTTCTTGATCCGAAGGAGACAGGACTTTCATATAAGCAGATTCTTTCTGACAGAGAGTACAGAGATGCCGTTGAGCAGTACGGATGGGATTCATTCCGCGCAGGGATGGGTGCAGAATCAGTACTTGAACTTCTGAGGGCAATCGATCTCGAGAAGGATTCGGAAGAGCTTCAGGCACAGCTTGCAGATGCAACAGGCCAGAAGAGAGCAAAGATCATCAAGAGACTTGAAGTTGTGGAAGCATTCCGCTTATCAGGCAACAAGCCGGAGTGGATGATCATGACAGCAATTCCGGTAATTCCTCCGGATATCCGTCCTATGGTACAGCTGGACGGAGGCCGTTTCGCAACATCGGATCTTAATGACCTCTACAGAAGAATAATCAACAGAAACAACCGTCTTGCAAGACTTCTTGAACTCGGGGCACCGGAAATCATCGTACGCAACGAGAAGAGAATGCTGCAGGAAGCTGTTGATGCACTTATTGATAACGGACGCCGCGGCAGACCTGTAACAGGCCCGGGCAACCGTGCACTTAAATCACTTTCAGACATGCTTAAAGGAAAGCAGGGACGTTTCCGTCAGAACCTTCTTGGTAAGCGTGTTGACTATTCAGGACGTTCGGTTATTGTCGTAGGTCCGGAACTTAAGATCTATCAGTGCGGTCTTCCGAAAGAGATGGCACTTGAGCTGTTCAAGCCTTTCGTTATGAAAGAGCTTGTAGGCAGAGCAATAGCACATAATATCAAGGCAGCCAAGAAGATGGTAGAGCGTGTA
>JAGHSD010000098.1 GCA_018066045.1 Candidatus Darwinimomas equi
CCGGAAAAATATGTGTTATTATATAATAAAAAGCTTAAGGGTTGACGTCTTCTTTGTAAACATACGGGAAGGATTTAAAACTGTTCTTGTCAGCTTTACTTAAAAACCGGAGGGCTTTGAGCAATGGGTAAGAAAGATACTGTAAATAAAGAAGAGAGAATAAGCAATCTGACACTCTACGGTCAGACTGTAAGTTTCGGGTTTACCAGAATGTGGCTTTATGTTAAAGGCTCACTGTTCTTTGTGGTTGTTTTATTGTTATTCTGTCTGATTGACCGTCTGATAGGCCCGAAGAACAATGATATCATCCTGTGGATAGGTCTGGCACTTGCAACTTTTGCTTTTTTCTTTATTGCGATATTGCCGAGTGAACCGATGAGGGCATCACATACCGCTATCATGACTGAGGCTATACTTCACAACAATATTCCGCAGCCGTGTGTTAAGAAAGGTATGGAGCTTGCTCTGCGGTCTTTTCCGTGTATGTCTTTTCTTCTGTTGTTTACTGAGGTATTTAAGTCATTGAGGGATAGCATAACAATAAAGGATGTATCAAAACGGAATGACCTCAGACCGAAACTGAAGTCAATGATTATGTTTCTCTTAAGCAGCATGGCCCCTTATGTAGGACCCTGTGCGACGTCGTGGGCATTTTCCCACCCTGATAAACCGACGAAGGAAGGATTGATAGAGGGTGCGCATCTGTTCTTTATTAATCTTAAGGGAGAGATAGCATTTCTCTTTATAAATGCATTTCTGCTTGTTGTGGCTTCGATTGCCGCTTTTATCGGTTTTGTAAATCTGGCGATGGAATTCGTTTCAACAAATCCGTTTTTTATTGAGCTGGGAAAGGAATTGCTTAAAGAGAATGATTATGCACAGATGGGTGTCGGACCTGCGGAAACGGCTATGATCTACCTGGTTGGTATCTTTCTTGTTTATGTTGTATGGGTTTTTGTCAGACCTTTATGCACGATACCTACACTCAAGGTTTTCTACAGAAACATGAGCGATGATGTGAAGAAAGAATTGTTTACTGACCACGTTGAAGAAAGAAAGGCAGAGTAAGACGGGACTGATGATTGGTCAGCAGACGTGTTCGAAGGCCATGTGAATGAGGACGAAATATGGAGAATCTTAAATATAACGGTGAGGACGGCAGAGAGTATCATATTCAGGTTAAGAAGGGCGAGGTCGGAAGATATGTGATACTTCCGGGGGATCCCGGCAGATGTGAGAAGATTGCCGCTTATTTTGATGATGCCGAGCTGATATCATATAACCGTGAATTCAAGACATATACGGGCTATCTGAACGGAGAGAAGGTCAGCGTTACTTCTACAGGTATCGGAGGCCCGTCAGCGAGCATAGCCATGGAAGAGCTTATTAACTGCGGTGCGGATACTTTTATTCGTGTAGGCACCTGCGGCGGCATGCAGGAAGAGGTTATGAGCGGTGATATTGTTATAGCAAACGGTGCTATACGTATGGAAGGAACAAGCAGGGAGATTGCCCCGATCGAGTATCCGGCAGTTCCTGATTATGATTGTGTAAGAGCACTTATCGCGGGAGCCGATGATGCCGGAGTGAGGCATCATGTGGGAGTGGTGCAGTGTAAGGATGTGTTTTACGGTCAGCATTTCCCCGGAAGGCTTCCGGCCGGATATGAGCTGCTGAATAAATGGGATGCATGGATGAAGCTTGGATGCATGGCATCCGAGATGGAGTCTGCGGCTCTGTTCATTACGGCTGCGTACAGAAGAGTAAGATGCGGTTCGTGTTTCCTGGTCGTTACCAATCAGACGAGGGAAGCACTGGGACTGGACAATCCGGTCGTTCATGACACCGAGATGGCAGTGAGAGTCGGAGTAAATGCGATAAAGCATCTGATCGAATATGATAAGAACGGAAAGTGATTGCTGAAGAAGTCCGGTGCACGGGATGAAACGGTTGTACCGCGAGATAGAAAAGGAGAATGGATTATGCCTACACCTCATATAGATGCGGTTAACGGTGAAATTGCGGAGTGTATACTGCTGACGGGAGATCCCCTGAGAGCAAAATTTATTGCGGAAACTTACATGTCGGATGTGAAGCAGTTCAATCACACGAGAAATATGCTCGGATACACCGGCACATACGATGGTAAGCCGATTTCCGTCATGGGTACCGGAATGGGAGTTCCGTCTATCGGAATATACAGTTATGAGCTGATAAAATTTTACGGATGCAAGAAGCTGGTCCGTGTCGGAACGGCAGGTTCGATGCAGCCGAATCTTCATATCGGGGATATAGTGCTTGCACAGGGTGCGTGCTATACATCAAACATGCCGACGGTTTTCGCGCATCTCGGAAGCTATTCACCGATCTGTGATTATAAGCTGATGAATCATGCGATTGATTATATGCATAAGAACAGCATCAGATTCAAGGCGGGCAATGTCCTGACGACAGATCTGTTCTATACTCCGGGAAGTTCCGAACATGCAGGACTTGAGTGGGCTGATTTCGGTGTGCTGTGTGTTGAGATGGAAACGGCTATGCTGTATATGAATGCGGCAATGTACGGTGCACATGCGCTGTCGATACTTACCATGAGTGATTCTCTGGTGACCGGCGAACATGCAAGTAATGAAGACAGAGAAAAGCGGTTTACGAAGATGATGGAAGTGGCACTCTATGCCGCTACGAGAGAAGACAGGAAATGAGATATCCTGAGTTTTTAAAAGAAAAAGGAAGAATAGGCTATATCGCGCCTTCATTCGGATGTTCGGATGAGTATTACAGGGCTGCGTTTGATGCGGCACTTGAAAGATTCAGGGAAATGGGATATGAAAATGTTCCCGGTCCGAACTGTTATGAGAATTCCGGAACCGGAAAGAGCAATACTCCGGAGAAATGCGCGGATGAGATCAATGATTTTTTCCTGAATGACAGGTCGGATGTGATTATCTCCTGCGGCGGCGGTGAGACGATGTGTGAGGATCTGGAATTCGTTGATTTTGCAGGAATTGCCGCATCAGAACCGAAGTGGTTTATGGGATATTCGGATAATACGAATCTGACTTATACACTGCCTGTTCTTTGCGATACTGCAGCTATATACGGTCCCTGCGCAGGGAAGTTCGGCATGAGAAGGTGGCATGATGCCATAAATGATGCGTGGGAGCTGCTGAACGGCAGGAAGCTTTCCATGAAGAGTTATCCGACGTGGGAAAGATATGAGACGGAGTGTCCGGAAGATGAGGCGGACCCTCTTGGCGCATATAACGACACGGAACCGTCCTGCATGAAGCTGTTTGGAGGTTCCGGTACTTTTTCCGGAAGACTGATCGGAGGGTGCCTTGACTGTCTGGTGACACTGTGCGGAACAAGATTTGACGGGAGCCGTGCATTTTCCCGTAAATATAAAGACGACGGCATTATCTGGTTCATCGAGTCGTGCGACCTGAATCCCATGGGTATCAGACGTGCACTCTGGCAGCTGGATCAGGCGGGCTGGTTTGATCATGTCAGCGGGTTCCTGATCGGAAGAGCTCTGCATTTCGATGATGAGATGATGGGCATGGACAGAATCAATGCCGTGACGGGAGTGCTTGGTAGATATGATGTTCCGATAATCATGGATGTTGATTTAGGACATCTGCCGCCGATGATGCCGCTTATTTCAGGGGCGATGGCGGATATAGACTTTGCTGACGGAGAACTGTCGGTGAATATGAGACTTGAATGATTTGGAGGTATAGCTTTGCAGCCGATCAAGCTTGATGTTCATACACACACAATTGCAAGCGGACATGCTTTCAGTACGCTGGATGAGATGGTCCGTACAGCGGCGGAGAAGAATCTGAAGGTGTTCGGAGTTGCTGAACACGGTCCCATGATGGAGGGCGCGTGCGAATCGATTTATTTTTCATGCTATCATTTTGTTCCCAGAGAACAGTACGGAATAAGACTGCTGCTCGGATGCGAGATGAATATTCTTGACGATAAGGGCAGTCTGGATCTGGGACAGAGGCATATAGACTGTCTTGATGTGAGAATCGCGGGGGTTCATGCGAATAAATTAGGAGAGTTTAAGCAGCGTAATGATCCTGCTTACAATACCAATGCGTATCTCAGCTGCATCATGAATCCTGATATTGACATCATCTCTCATCCGGATGCTGTTGAGGCGGATTACAGGACTCTGCTTAAAGCGGCGAAAGAGCATCATACTCTACTGGAGATAAATAATAATTCGCTGATTCTTGAAAGGATACGCCCGCACGCAAGGGAGCATATCTGTGAGATTCTGAAGCTGGCCAGAGAGCTGAATGCGGAGATAATTCTCAGCTCGGATGCGCATCATACAAGCGGTATTGCCAGGGTGGACAGAATCGGAGAGATAATAGACGAAATGGATTTTCCGGAAGAGCTGATAATAAATTACAGACCGGATGATTTTCTTGATTTTATCCGTGCAAATCACCCGGTAAATGAAACAGGAGATTAAAATATACTTTAAAAAACAAGGGGGTTGGTTATGAAGGCATTTATGAAGGAATTCAAAGAGTTTATTACTAAAGGCGATGTAATGAGCATGGCAGTCGGTATCATAATCGGCGGTGCTTTTACAGCAATCGTAAACAGTGTGGTTGAGAATCTTATCTCACCGATTATAGGAATGATCTGCGGCGGAATCGATTTCTCAAGTCTTTCGATTACCGTCGGGGAAGCAAGTCTCGGAGTAGGCGCTGTAATCAATTCGATAATTACTTTCCTGCTTACCGCACTTGTACTGTTTTTTATCCTCAAGGGTTTCAACGGACTCAGAGCTCAGACGGACAAGCTTGGTAAGAAAGAGGAGGCTCCGGCAGAGGAGGCACCTGCAGAACCGTCAGAGGATATCAGGCTTCTTATGGAAATCAGGGATTTATTGAAAGAAAAAAAGTAATAAAATAAACATATATGTAGAAATAAAACAAACGGAAAGGAAAAAAGCAATGGAAATCAGCAGATTTAAAAAGTCACATGCATCACTGTTTACACTGACAAACAAGAACGGCATGAAGGTTGTCCTCACAGATATCGGTGCGGACATCGTCAAGATTATCGTTCCGGATAAGAACGGAAGTTTCGTTGATGTTGCTCTCGGATATGACGAGCCGGAGCATTATGCGAACAACGGTACAACATTCGGTGCAATCGTAGGAAGATTCGCAAACCGTATCGGCGGGTCAAAATTCACGTTGAACGGAGTAACTTATGAGCTTGATGTAAATGATAATGACAACTGTCTTCACGGCGGATTCGACAAATGGTACAACCGTATGTGGTTCCCGCAGCCGGATGAGGCAGGCAACTGTGTGAAGTTCAGCCTTTTCTCACCTGACGGTGACCAGGGAATGCCTGGCAATGCCGTAATTTCCGTTACATATACACTTTCAGATGACAATGCACTCAGCATTCATTATGATGCGGTTTCCGATAAGGATACATATTTCAACCTTACAAATCATAATTACTTCAATCTGAGCGGACAGGGTACGGATACTATGACAGACCATACTATGTGGATTGATTCCGACAAGGCAACGGCCATTGATTCTCAGCTTATTCCGACCGGTGAGATAGTCAGCATCAAGGGTACGGCACTTGACTTTACTTCAGAGAAGGTTATTGCTGATGATATCGACTCAGATGAAGAGGCTATTAAGTTGGGCGGTGGATTCGATCATAACTTCATACTGAATGATCCCTGCCTTACGAAAGCATTTGCAAGAGCCGCAAGCCCAAGAACAGGCATCGTAATGGAAGTTTTCACAGATCTTCCGGCTGTTCAGTTCTACAGCGGAAACTTTATGGGCACAGATCCGAACGGCAAGGGCGGCAAGGCATACAAGCGCCGCAGCGGATTCTGTCTTGAGACTCAGTATTATCCGGACACACCGAACCACGATAATTTCCCGAGTGATCTCTTCAAGGCAGGTCAGAAACTTGATTCAACCACAGTTTATAAATTCTCAGTAAAATAAGAAAAGGAGACTGTAATAATGGCAAAGAAAATGACATTTGCAATTTTCGTAACAAACAGAGGTTTCATGCCGGGAGAGCTGATTCACGGAGCACGCGAGGACATGAAGAAGGCAGTAAAGAAGGCCGGATATGACTATATCATCATGGATGAGAAGCTCACACGTTTCGGCGGAATCGAGACACGTGACGAGGGTATACTGTATGCCGAGTGGCTTAAGAAGAACGAAGGCAAGTTTGACGGAGTTATTCTCTGCTGTCCTATATTTGCGGATGAGAACGGTGCGGCATGGGCACTCAAGGACTGTAAGAAGCCTATACTCATTCAGGCATATCCTGACGAGATCGGCAAGATGGATTTCAAGTACAGAAGAGATGCATACTGCGGTAAGTTTTCACTGACGGATGTGTTCGATCAGTACGGAATATGCTATTCGCTTACAAAGTCATGGGTTGTTGATCCTCTTACAAAAGAATTCCAGCAGGATCTTCATGATTTTGCAGCAACATGCCGCGTAGTCAACAAGATGCGTGACTGCAACATCGGTGCTATAGGCGCAAGAACAACAGCTTTCAAGACTGTACGTTTTGATGAGGTTGCCTGCCAGAAATACGGAATCAATATCGAGTCATTCGATCTTTCCGAGCTTGTTTTTGAAGTCGGAAAACTTAAAGATTCCGATAAGAAAGTGGCTGCAAAGCTTAAGGTGCTCAATGCATATACGAACTTTAAGAATGTTCCGAAGAAAAATCAGCTTACACTGGCAAAGATCGGTGTTGTCGTAGATAAATATATCGAGGATTATCATCTTGATGCCATCAGCCTTCGCTGCTGGAACGAGATGGAGACCATCCTTCGAGTATGTCCGTGTGTTCTTCTTTCCGAGCTCAACGATCGAGGCATCCCGGCTTCGTGCGAGATGGATATCGAATCATGTATCGCAATGTTTGCTATGAGACTTGCATCTGACGGCCCGGCTGCATGCCTTGACTGGAACAATAACTACGGAACAGATCCGGATAAGGTTGTTCTGTTCCACTGCGGACCTGTTGCACAGTCACTTATGGCTGATAAGGGTACGGTTCTTGAGCACAAGATGTTCGCAAAGGGCGACCCGGGATCAGGCTGGGGAACCAATGAGGGACGTATCGCAGCATTCCCGTGCACTATCTCAAACTGCAAGATAAGAGACGGAAAGATCAATCTCTATGTATCGGAAGCAGAGATGACGGATGATGTTATCGAAGACGGATACTTCGGAGTTGCAGGCGTATGCCATATTCCGGATCTTCAGTGCAAACTTGAGAAGCTTGCCCGCGGCGGATTCAAACATCATACCGCAATAGCTAAGGGCCATATGAAGAAAGTTCTTGAGGATGCTTTCAGATATTATCTTGGATACAATGTTGTAGATATAGATAAATAATGTGTAAAGTTTTAAGTGCAGTGAGTCAGGAGATAAGTCTTCTGACTCATTTTGATCTGATAAAAAAGTGATGTATTTAATCTGTCAGGGTGGACAAATCGGGCGGTTTGTGAGAAAATGTATAAGTGAACTGAGTTGGTGTGTCATTCTGACATACCGGGTCGGATTAAAAATTTTGGAGGAAAAAAGAATGAAGAAATTTGTAGCTATTGCATTGGCAGCAGTTATGGTTCTTTCTCTTGCAGCATGCGGCGGACAGCAGGCAGCAGCAAAAGAGGCAGTTGCAGAAGCAGCAGTTGAAGCAGTTGCAGAAGAAGCATACGAAGAGGGTGCAGCAGACGTAGCAGAGGCAGTTGCAGAAGTAGTTGAAGAAGCAGCTGCAGCAGGCAAAGACGAAGTTAACATCGGTGTTCTTGTATGGAAGTATTCAGATACATACGGATCATCAGTTCGTGTTGCTATGGAGAAGTACGCTGAGGAAATCGGCAAAGAATTAGGTGTAAAGGTTAACCTTGAGATGCAGGATGGTAACGATGATCAGGCAACTCAGAACAACCAGGCAGACGTTATGTTCGCATCAGGTAAGGATCTTATCATCATCAACCTTTGCGATACATCAGCAGGTCAGTATCTTGCAGACCTCGGACAGGCTAACGGTGTTCCGTTCTTCTTCTACAACAAGGAGCCGAACGATTCATCACTCGTAACAAACAATGATTCTATCTTCATCGGAACAAAGCCGGAAGAGGCTGGTATCATGCAGGGTGAAATTCTTGCTGACCTTTACAAGGCTGATCCTGCAAGAGTTGACAGAAACGGCGACGGCAAGGTTACATTCCTTGAGTTCGAAGGCGAAGTTAACAACGCAGAGGCTATTGCACGTACAGAGTATTCAGAGTCAACAGCTATCGAGCAGGGCGTTCCGCTTGAGAGACTTGCAGAGAACCAGGTAGCTAACTGGGATACAGGTAAGGCACAGGAAATGATGGTTGCACAGCTTGCAGCTATCGGCGCAGAGAATATCGACGTTATCTTCTGTAACAACGATGATATGGCTATCGGTGTTATCGCAGCTCTTAACGAGCAGGGTTACAACCTTGGCGACGGCGGCGACAGGATCGTAGTTATCGGTGTTGACGCAACAGATACAGCTATTGAGTACATCAACGCTGGCAAGCTTTACGGAACAGTTAAGCAGGACGGCGATGCTATGGGTAAGTGCAACATCTACATGGCAATCAACGGTGCTCTTGGCAATGGCTGGCTTGACGGAACAGATTACAAGATGGCTGATGATGGATTCTCAGTTCGTATTCCGTACGCAAAGATCACAAAAGAGTGATTTAATTAATCTGTAATTATTTATCGGGTGCCCTTGAAATACAGGGCACCTACTCAATTAAAAAAGAAAAGGATCGGGTGGAAGATTTGGAAGATAATAAATATTTGCTTGAGATGATTGACATCGATAAGCAGTTCCCGGGTGTTAAGGCACTCGATCATGCTCAGCTGAAGCTGAGACCCGGAACGGTTCATGCCCTGATGGGTGAGAACGGTGCGGGTAAATCTACACTTATGAAGTGTCTCTTCGGTATTTATAAGAAAGACTCCGGAACCATCAGGATGAATGGCAAGGAAGTGAACTTCATTAACCCCAGAAATGCTCTTGATCATGGTGTTGCCATGGTTCATCAGGAGCTGAATCAGGTTCTTTACCGCAGTGTAATGGAGAACATGTGGATGGGACGTTTCCCCATGAGTGGTCCGTTCGTTAATGCGTCGAAGATGAAGGCTGATACCGAAGCTATAATGAATGATCTTGAAATTAAAGTCGATGTTACCAAGAACATCGGTACATACACTGTATCACAGAGACAGATGCTCGAGATTGCCAAGGCAGTTTCCTACGGAGCAAAGATTCTGGTACTTGACGAGCCTACATCATCGCTTACTCAGGATGAGGTTGAGCATTTGTTCAGAATCATGAAGAAGCTCACATCACAGGGTGTCGGCATCATTTACATCTCACACAAGATGGACGAAATCATGAGAATATCTGATGAAGTTACTATCATGCGAGACGGTAAATGGGAGTCAACAGACCCGACGGCAGATCTGACTACCGACGTCATCATCAAACGAATGGTTAACAGAGATATGTCCAACCGTTTCCCTGCAAAGACCAATACACCGTCTGATGAAGTGATGATGAAGGTTGAGAATATTACCGGCAGATATGAGCCGACATGTCATAATGTTTCATTTGAACTCAGGAAGGGAGAGGTTTTAGGAATCGCGGGACTTGTAGGTTCCAGAAGAACAGAGCTTCTCAGTACTATCTTCGGTTCAATGGAGAGGGCAAGCGGTACGGTTACTGTAAATGGCAGAGAAGTCCTGAACAGAAGTCCCAAGGAATCAATCAGGAACGGATTTGCCATGGTTACAGAGGAGAGACGTGCGACAGGTATCTTCCCGTACGGAAATATCATGTTTAATTCCGTTATCGCAAACCTTAAGAATTACAGACACGGAATACTGCTTTCCGATAAGGAAATGCAGAAGGATACAGCGGATTATATAGATAAACTTAAAACAAAGACTCCTTCACAGAGAACTCTGATCAAGAATCTTTCGGGCGGTAATCAGCAGAAGGTTATTTTCAGCCGCTGGCTGCTTACGAATCCTGATATTCTGCTTTTAGATGAGCCTACAAGAGGTATCGATGTAGGTGCCAAGTACGAGATTTATGAGCTTATGCTGGATCTTGCCCGTCAGGGTAAGGGTGTCTGCTTCATCTCATCCGAGATGCCGGAGCTTATCGGTATCTGCGACCGTATACTTGTTATGAGTAACGGACAGCTGGCAGGTATCGTAGAGCGAGGCAAAGACTTCGGCGGAGTTGAGGGAGAGCAGGAGACAATTATGGCCCTGCAGGCTAAATACGTATAAAGGAGTTAGTTATGGAAAAGAAAAAATTTAATTTTGGTGAATTCCTGCTTAAATATGCATTGTATTTCATCTTACTTGTTATCCTGGTTGTTATCGTTTGTATCAACCCGAAATTCCTGTCAGTTGCCAACATCATCAATATTCTGAAGCAGGCTTCTACAAAGGGTATCCTCGCTTTGGGTGTTGCAGGACTTATCGTTCTGGCAGGTACAGATCTTTCTGTTGGACGTATCCTCGGACTTACAGCGGCTATCGCAGCTTCACTGCTCCAGTCGCCGACATTCCCTTCAAGATACTATCCGCAGATTACTCAGGTAACCGGACTTTCAGTTCTCATTGCATTGCTTATATCAATTGCTATTGCGACAGCATTTTCAGCATTCAACGGATTCGGTATGGCGAAGCTGCACATGCATCCGTTCATCGTAACACTGGGTACATCACTTATCGCATACGGACTCTGCTGTATCTATATCGAGAATCAGCCTTCAGGTTCAACTCAGGCTCTTTCATCACTTGATCAGCATTATCTGAATCTTGCAACAAGCGCAATTAAGATCGGTAACGTACGTATCCCGTGGCTTATCATTATCTACCTTGCTCTGGCTGCTTTCACATGGGTTATGTGGAACAAGACAACATTCGGTAAGAACATGTTCGCAGTCGGCGGAAATACTGAAGCTGCCGAAGTATCAGGTATAAGCGTAACAAAGACTATCATGAGCGTATTCATCTATGCAGGTATCATGTATGGTATCGGTTCATTCCTTGAGGGTGCACGTGTTCAGTCAGTAGGTACTTCAACAGGTATCAACTACGAGCAGGATGCAATCGCCAGCTGTGTTATCGGGGGTGTATCTTTCAACGGTGGTATCGGTACTGTTCAGGGTGTTGTTATCGGTACTATCATCCTTCAGGCTATCAACTATGGTCTGTACTTCCTCGGAGTTAACGCATACCTTCAGTATGTTATCCGTGGTATCATCATCATAGTAGCCGTTGCAATCGATGTTCGTAAGTACATCAATAAGAGATAAGTTAGTATAGTGTCTGGCGCTTTATGCGCCAGACTCTTGTGATATATTTTCATTTTTCGGAGGCATATATATGAATAATATTCCAAAAGTTAAAATCGGTATCGTTGCTGTAAGCCGTGACTGCTTCCCAGAATCACTTTCGGTTAACCGCCGCAAGGCGCTTATTGAAGCTTACACAAAGAAGTATGGTGCAGATGACATCTATGAGTGTCCGATATGTATCGTGGAGAGTGAAATCCATATGGTTCAGGCTCTTGAGGATATCAAGAAAGCCGGATGTAATGCACTTTGTGTATATCTCGGAAACTTCGGACCGGAGATTGCAGAGACACTTCTTGCAAAGCACTTTGAAGGACCTAAGATGTTCTGTGCAGCAGCAGAAGAGAATGATCTCGTTCAGGGACGTGGAGATGCATTCTGCGGTATGCTCAATGCAAGCTACAACTTACAGCTTCGTAATGTAAAGGCATATATTCCCGAGTATCCGGTTGGCGATGCAGAGGACTGTGCAGATATGATTCATGATTTCGTTCCGATTGCAAGAGCAGTTGTCGGTCTTTCAGACCTCAAGATCATAAGCTTCGGACCGCGTCCGCTTAACTTCCTTGCATGCAATGCTCCAATCAAGCAGCTCTATAATTTAGGTGTTGAGATTGAAGAGAATTCAGAGCTTGATCTGTTCGAAGCGTTCAATAAGCATGCAGGTGATGCAAGAATCGCCGAGGTTGCTGCAGATATGGCTAAGGAGCTTGGTGAAGGCAACAAGAAGCCTGAGGTTCTTGAGAAGCTTGCTCAGTATGAGCTTACACTTAAGGATTGGGTTAACGAGCACAAGGGATACCGCAAGTATGTTGCAATAGCAGGAAAGTGCTGGCCGGCATTCCAGACACAGTTCGGATTCGTTCCTTGCTATGTAAATTCACGTCTTACATCACAGGGTATCCCGGTATCATGTGAAGTTGATATCTACGGATGCTTAAGTGAGTATATCGGAACATGCGTATCTGATGATATCGTAACACTTCTTGATATCAACAATACAGTACCGAAGAATCTTTATAAGGAAGACATCGACGGCAAGTTCGACTACTGCCAGAATGAGACCTTCATGGGATTCCATTGCGGTAATACATCATCAAAGAAGCTTTCATTCTGTGAGATGAAGTATCAGATGATCATGGCTCGTAACCTTCCTATCGAAGTTACAAACGGAACTCTTGAAGGAGACATCCAGCCTGGTCAAATCACATTCTACAGACTCCAGTCAACAGCTGATAATATTCTTCGTGCTTATATTGCAGAAGGTGAAGTTCTTCCGGTTGCTACACGTTCATTCGGTGGTATCGGTATCTTCGCTATTCCGGAGATGGATCGTTTCTATCGCCATGTGCTTATCCAGAAGGGATTCCCGCATCATGGTGCTGTAGCATTCGGTCATCATGGAAAGGCTCTCTTTGAGGTATTCAAGCTTATCGGTGTTTGTCCGTGCGAAATCGGTTACAACCAGCCGGCAGGCGTAAGATATCCGACAGAGAATCCGTGGAAGTAATCATATTAGTTTTCGGTCGAGGGACCTTATCGGCCCCTCGATTTTGATGTAAAGGAATCAAAGGATGAAAGGCATAATATTCGACATAAAACAGATGGCTGTGTTTGACGGGCCGGGCATAAGAACCACGGTTTTTATGAAGGGCTGTCCGTTAAGGTGCAGATGGTGCCATAATCCGGAAGGACTCAGTTTTACTCCGCAGCTTATGGTAAGCGATAACGGATGTCAGAAATGCGGAAAGTGCATGGATAAATGCGAGCATAAGGACAAATGTATATCTTGCGGAGAGTGTGTGCGGGTATGTCCGATGCACCTGAGAAGAATTGTCGGAACGGAATATACACCGGAAGAACTTGCAGCCAGACTTCTTAAGGATAAAGTAATCTATGAGATGAACGGCGGAGGAATCACACTTTCCGGAGGCGAACCGACAGCCCAGCCTGAGTTCATCATAGCACTTCTTAAAAAACTTGAAGGCATCCACCGTGCTGTAGAGACATGCGGATACTGTGCACCCGATATATTCAGGACCGTGCTGGACCATGTCGATTATGTGATGATGGATCTGAAGCTTATAGATGAAAAACAGCATGAGTACTGGACCGGAAAAAGCAACAGACTTATCCTTCAGAATCTGGAGCAGCTTAAGAAGAGCGGGAAACCGTTTGTTATCAGGATTCCGCTGATCCCCGGAGTTAATGATACTTATGAGAACAAGGTACAGACGGCAGGATTACTGACAGATGCAGATAACCTTCAGTTTGTTGAGCTTCTGCCATATCACACCACGGCCGGAGCAAAATATGGTATGATAGACAGGTGCTATGAACCCGGATTTGATACTGATCGTGCCGTTGATACAGATATATCGGCTTTTAAGAAATATGATATACCGGTCAAAGTTTTATGATATTAAATATATAACATTAACATTTTAAGGAGTGACAATATGACAGATAGAATTCAGAAGATGTATGACTACTATGTAAAGGACAAGGCACATCATGAATTCAGACAGCCTGAGACTGATAAGTATCGATATGCCGTTAAGTATAAGGAACAGGGACTGTGTGATACGGACAGGGCAGTATACAGGCTGAGAGATGTCCTGAATGAAGAGAAACCTGTTGTATTCCCGGACGAGAAGATAGTGCTTCTTCGTACTGTCAGGACGCTCCCTGAAATTTTTACGGAAGACGAGTTTAAAGAGATTTCATCAAAACATTATATTCATGAGCAGGGCAAGGTATGCAACATCTGCCCGGATTATACGAATCTTCTGAAATACGGATTTGCAGCAAAGAAAGCTGAGATAGAGAATAAGGCAGAAGAGTTTGCAAAAGCCGGAAAGAAAGAAGAAGCCGGGTATGAGCAGGCCCTCATCAGTACTATAGAGACCGTTCAGCATTTTATGGAAAGGTATGCTCAGGAGGCTGAAAAGTCAGGTAATGATTATGCGGCCGTAACTCTGCGCAAACTGATAAACGATGCCCCGGAAACACTTGCCGAGGCACTTCAGTATCTCAGGATTATACATTACTGCCTGTGGTGCAGTTTTAATTATCATAACGGTCTGGGCAGATTCGATCAGTATATGTATCCGTATTTTGAAAAGGATATGAAAGAGGGAAGAATAGATAAGGATTCCGCACTTGAACTTATCGAAGAATTCTTCCTGTCACTTAATAAGGACAGTGATCTTTATACAGGAATGCAACAGGGAGATAACGGTCAGAGTATGATGCTGGGCGGACTTAACAGGGACGGAAGCGAGAGCTTCAATGAGCTCAGCGATATATGCCTGCAGGCATCTCTGGAATTGAAACTGATAGACCCGAAGATCAATCTTCGTGTAAATAAGAAAACTCCGCTGTCGGAATATATCCGCGGTACTGAACTTACAAAGGTAGGCATCGGTTTCCCGCAGTATTCAAACGATGATGTGGTGTTCGAAGCTCTTCGACGCTGGGGATACGACGAGGATGATATATATGATTACACTGTTGCGGCATGCTGGGAATTCATCATCCCGGGATACGGAACGGATATTGTTAATGTCAACGGTATGAGCTTCCCGAAATGTGTGATTGCTTCTATTAACAAGCTGGAGCAGTTTGATGATTTTGATGCTCTTATGGAAGATGTAAGATGCGAGATATTTAAGGAATCGGACAGACTGCGTGAGACAGCGGCAAATGTTTATATGGAACCTTCACCGATGATGTCTCTTGTTATGAACGGCTGTGTTGAAAACGGAAGAGATGTGTCAAAGGGATGTAAATATAATAACTACGGGTTCCACGGAACGGGAATCGCAACAGCTGTTGATTCACTCGCAAGCGTAAGAAAATATGTCTTTGAAGATAAAAAGCTTACCAAAGAAGAAATGCTGACGGCAGTCCGGAATGATTTCAGAGGAAACGACGAACTGCTCAATGAACTTCGTTACGAAGGACCGAAATTCGGAAACGATGATGACAGGACGGATGAGATCGCAGTGAAGCTTCTTGACTGGTTTGCGGATGCTCTTGAGGGACATAAGAATGATGTCGGCGGAGTATACAGGGCCGGCACGGGATCAGCTATGTATTATATATGGCAGTCGGAAAACGAACAGGCAACCCCTGACGGAAGAAGAAAGGGTGAGCAGTTTGCGGCAAACTACAGTCCGAGTATATTTACCAGACTTGACGGCCCGTTTTCTATAATTAAATCTTTCTCGAAACCGCATCTTGAGAGGGTATCCAACGGAGGACCTCTTACTATAGAACTTTCCGACACGATGTTCAGAAACGGAGAGGCAGTAGAGAAAACGGCGGCATTTGTAAAGACCTTTATTGATTTAGGCGGTCATCAGATGCAGATCAATGCGGTTAATCTTGAAACCCTGAAAGATGCGAAGCTTCACCCGGAGAATCACAGAAATCTGATTGTTCGTGTCTGGGGATGGAGCGGATATTTTGTTGAACTTGATGAATGTTACCAGAATCAGATTATGAAGAGAATGCAGCTGATTATCTGAAATAAATCAGCATCCGGCTCGTCGCTTATATGATATAATATTCTGCGGAGGACATTTTATGAAAGATGAATTGCGCTCTACAAAAAACATAAGAAGAGTATTTATATCGCTGCTTCCGGCACAGGCCTTTGCTTCGGGTCTTCCGGCTATAAACCTTCTTTTATCAAGCTTTATTATTGGAAACTACTATGGCTCTGATGGTATAGCTGCAATAGGTTTTGCAGGTCCGTTTACCCTGCTTATAACAGCAGCCGGTGCGACTATTGCCATGGGCTCACAGCTCCTTTGCGGACGCAGCATAGGAAAAGGAGACAGGGATGGAGTAGCAAAGGTCTTTAGTACGACAGTAGTATTAGCTGTGATATTAGGACTTATTCTTACGCTGCTTGCTGCATTTTTCCCGTATCAGATTTCTTCAATGCTGGGAGCCTCCGAACCAACATACTGGATGACAGGTGCATATATCAACGGACAGGCTCCGGGAATCATGTTTGCGGTTCTGCTGCCTTCGCTTATCCCTTTCCTGCAGCTTGATCAGGCCAAGATCATATCGACTGTTTCCGTCATTGTTATGCTTGTTCTTAATATTGGCTGCAATCTGATAAATGCATTATACTGGCATAATGGTTTTTATGGAGTCGGATTTTCCGTTGCGGTTGCAAATGTTGTATCCGCTCTCATATGTGTGGTTTATCTGCTTGCCAGGAGCAAATTGTTCAAGTTTTCGCTAAAGGCCATTAATATCGGATGCGCCAGTGAGATATTTAAGCTTGGAGCTCCGACAGCAGTAACCAATATCTGTTCAGTATTCAGAGACCGTGCATTCAATGCAGTTCTTTTCGGACTGGGAGGAACAATCGCTGTTTCTGCAGCAACTCTTGCCATACAGATTTCCAACAGTATCGGAGGATGTACGATACAGGGAGGCTTTGCAGGGACGTCTAATCTGCTGGCGAGCGTGCTTGTAGGCGAGCGCGATATTGAATCTTTGAGAAAGCTTCCGAAAACATTATTTACAGGAATATTCGGAATATATGTTATTGCATATGTGATCCTGTTCATTTTTGCAAAACCGATTACGCTTGCTTTCGGAGCAGATCCGGAATATATAGACCTCTTTGTTATGGCGCTAAGACTCTATACTTTATGGTTCTTTACGAATTCATTCAAGAACCCTTCGCTGGCGATATATTCCGCACTTGGGAAGTCACATCTTGTAAGCCTGTTCTATGCAATTAATGACCTGCTTGCTCCTTTGTTCTGCTATTATGTTCTTGGCGGCCTGGCTGCAAATATTTCACCGATAGCAGGAATGACCGTAGTATTTGCTGCTTCAGCCTTGAATGAGATAATAACTGTAATCTCATATATTATCTACTACACGATAAAGATGAAGAAGCTTCCGAAATCTTTGTTTGAGATTACGTATATTCCAAGAGAAATAGCTGTTTCCAAGGAGAATACGCTTGCATGCACGATTCAGTCAGAGGAAGAGGCGGCGGCTGTATCGCAGCAGGTTATTGATTTCTGCAAGTCCAAGGGAATGGAATCCAAAACCAGCTACTATTGTGGGCTGGCTATAGAAGAGATGGCTGTAGATACCATCCGAAATGGTAAAGTCAAATCAATCAGAAAGACTCCGCCGGTAATAGATATCAGAGTATTCTATGAAGACGGTGGTATATCAATCATGCTCAGGGATAACTGTGAGGAGTTTGATCCCAATGAGTGGATGAAGCTCCATGCGCCTGAAGACCCGTTAAGGAGTCTCGGAATCAAGATGGTCAGCACAATGTCCAAAGAGATGAACCATCAGAATGCTTTGGGACTTAACGTGCTTCAGATAAGAATGGAACCAAAGGCTGCAGATGCAGCATAATATATATTAAGAGGAGACGTATTATGAATACTAAAGAAGTGGTACTTAAAGCAAGAGAATTAGGAAAATGCATTCCGGCATTCAACTGCCCGCATATTCCGATGGTAAAGCCTATATGTGAAGCAATCAGAGATGAGAATTCTGTTGCCATGATTCAGGTTGCCCGTGTTGAATGGGAGAAGATGAGTTCGGAATCTCTTGAGAGAATAGCTGAGGAGTATCATAAGTATAAAGTCGAGGGCAATACACTTCTTCATCTGGATCATATTCCGGCAGTTGATGAGGATTTCAAGAAAGTTGACTATATGGATCTTCTTAACCGTGCATTTAAGGTTGGGTTCCAGTCGGTTATGATTGACGGATCCAGGCTTTCACTTGAGGATAATATTGCAGTTACAGGTGAGGCAGCTGTAGCTGCTCACGCAGCAGGAGTTCCGATAGAGGCTGAACTCGGTGCGGTTATGGGACATGAGGCAGGAGAGATGCCTCCTTATGAAGAAATCTTTGCCAGGAAGATGGGATTTACAAAACTTGATGAGGCAAAGAAGTTTGCTGCGGAATCAAACTGTGACTGGCTGTCGGTTGCATGCGGAAATATTCACGGCAGAGTTGCCGAGGCTGTACGTAATCAGAAGAAGCCGGAAGCAAAGCTTGATGTAGCTCATATTGCAGATCTTTATCAGGCAGCAGGCATCCCGCTGGTGCTTCACGGAGGAAGCGGAATCAAACATGAGTGTGTACTTGATGCCATCAAGGCAGGTATCGCCAAGATCAATGTCGGTACGGAAGTCCGTCAGTGCTATGAGTTCGCACTTGAGGAAAAGCCCGGAGATATTGCTTTTGCTCAGGAGAAAGTTTATCTGAAGACCAGAGATTATATAAAGAATTATCTTTATAATAC
>JAGHSD010000050.1 GCA_018066045.1 Candidatus Darwinimomas equi
ACAGCTTCCTTCAGATTCCACCTCACGATGGACACCCTTGCTGTTCAGCTATACACTTCCTCGTTGCCTAGGCGTGTTCGGGACTTTCACCCGCTAGAGCGCGCCCATGGCGCGCAAACAAAAAGAGAACAAAAGATTATCCTTTGTTCTCCTGTATTTATATGTCAGAAACCTGCGATTTCATCTATTTTTTCTGCCTTGCACACGCTGTCACAATAGATTACCGGACCGATTCCGCCATACTCTTCGTTTTCCTCTGCATGAACCTTTCCTCGCACCGTAACCCAATCCCTGTTATGATACTTTGAAGCCTCACTGTACTTGCATATCAGCCCCAAAAATCGCATATCAGCCTCACAGCATGTCATAACCATTCGTCCCGGCACGAATGCTTCTCCGCCTAATTCTTCGGGAATAAGAAGCTCTCCGGTATATTCAACGGTCTTTCCGTCGTATCTTTCCGGCCTGTCCATGATATCCACATAGAATATTCCGAAATTCTCCGGTTCGACTTTTATGAAGTCCGCATTAATATCATACGGAAGCTCGATATTGAAATCGCCCTTGATCTCTCCGTCTTTTCCCTCAAATATTATTTCCGCATTCTGAGCCATGGCTTTAAGCTGAACATAATAATTTCCTAGTTTTTCCTCCGGAACATCATCGGATCTGTTGCAGATAACCATTTCCGTATATCTCAGCATCTGTCCGAGCAATGGCTTCATATTCTTCAGATACAGATCAAATGTTGACGCATCAATAACAGTTATCTGCTGATTAAGAAACCAACCGTCCGGAAGTCTGAAATCGTCCATCATCCAGATTCCGTTCCACTCAATAATAACTCTTTCGGGATTATATGCCGCTTCCATAGCTTGTAATCTGTCACAAGTCAATTCTGATATATCCTCGATCTGCAGTTTTATCGTCCTTGTTTTCTCAAGCAGTTCATCGGGATATTTCTCATCTCCGTCTTCACAAACAAGAAGAAGTGTTTTCCCTTCTTCCTGAAAGTAATCCTGACCGAGAGTAAATCTCAGAAACTGTGTTTTTCCGGCCTCAAGAAATCCATTGATCAAAAATACCGGTATTTCGTCTTTCTGTGGCATTATCTAAATGCCTCCTCTAATTGTTCTTCGTTAAGTTCCGGACCGATTACGCATACTTTACCCGTGAGATCCGGTTCTCCTTTTCTTATTTCTACCTCACCCGGAACCACATCAAAATATAACCATTCAGTTTTCGATTCTTCATTCGGAATCATTCCTTTTGCCCTTACGATGTTTCCGAATGCTTCGGTATCTGCAAGTGTATGCAGTATAGATAAGAGACCGGTTTCATTCATTGCTGAAACATTTTCGCGTCCCCAGCTCTCGAATATCTCATCTGCATGATGATGTCCGTGATGATGACATTCACATTCCGGATCATCGCATTCGCCCTCTCCGTGATGATGATGGTGATGATGCTCGTGCTCTTCTTCGTCATGATGGTGGTGATGCTCATGCTCTTCCTCATCATGATGCTGGTGATGCTCATGCTCTTCTTCATCATGGTGATGATGCTCATGTTCCTCTTCTATCTCAGAAAGCATCTCTGCCTTAAGATCCACCGGGCTTTCAAGTATTTCCATCAGCTTTGCGGGAGAAAGCAATGCAAGCGGAGTAGTAATGACTGTTGCCGAAGGATTGATTTCTTTCACAACCGATACAGCATCATCTATTGCACTCTGTTCTGCGACATCCGTTCTGCTTAACATAACAGTCGATGCAAACTGTATCTGATTATTGAAGAACTCCCCGAAATTATTGTGATAGAGTCCGCACTTTCTTGCGTCAACAACCGTAACTGCGGAATTACTCTCCACATTAAGCTCATCTTCAACATCCCTTACTGCTTTCAGCACATCGCTGAGTTTTCCAACTCCGCTTGGTTCGATTATTATTCTGTCAGGTGCATAATTTTCAAGTATCTCCTTGAGACTCTTTTCAAAATCACCGACGAGAGAACAACAGATGCATCCCTGGCTCATCTCTTTTATTTCGATTCCCGCATCCTTCAGGAAACCTCCGTCAACAGCTATCTCTCCGAATTCGTTCTCTATAAGCACAACCTTCTCGTTTTTTATTACATCGGCAAGAAGCCTTTTAATAAATGTAGTCTTTCCTGCTCCTAAGAATCCTGAAATAACATCAACTTTTGTCTTTATCATGGTACCATTACTCCTGCAACTCTTACTCTTACTTCAGGAACCGTAAGTCCTGTCATGCTTTCAATGATCTGCTTAACTCTCTCCTGCACTTTAATACTTACTTCAGGTATGTTTTTTTCATACAGTATATTAA
>JAGHSD010000061.1 GCA_018066045.1 Candidatus Darwinimomas equi
AAGAGTAGACAGAAACTATGATTATCATGAAGGACAGCACGGAGAATATGTTACTGACGGTTTCACATATTCGACTCAGACAGGAAGCGTACTGGCTCCGGCAGATATCTTTACGGAAAAAGGCGCGATGCTTGAAGCACTCAAGAAAGAACTCAAGAAGAAGACCGATGCAGACTATTTTAACCTCGATGAGGATCTGAATATGTATTCTTTCGAGACAAGTTACCTCAGCGGGTCGATAGCATTTAACATACTCGTAACAAATGACGGAATAATCTTTATCTTTAATCCTTATGAGATTGCACCGTACGCTTCAGGACAGATAGAAGTAATGCTGCCATATGCTGAGTATGCGGACATCATCAAACCTGAGATACGCAAAGTTCCGGCTTCGTATGTAACACCACTGAAACCGTACGTCGCAACATCAGCAGGCGGTCACAAGATCACACTGAACCCGCAGTATTCGCAGTACAATGACATTGAGAAAATCAATCTTGATATTGACGGAACTGTAACATCTTTTGATACGCGGACATACCACATTGATGCATATATTGCAAAAGAGGGTGATGCCACATACGTATATGCCTTTGAGGACAGCGATGACGATGTGACCTTCTATCAGAAGTTCGCAGTTAAAGACGGAAAAGCAGAAGAGGTAGAGAATAAAAAGTACAAGAGAGTATATGATGAGGTGAATGTCGAGGCACGACCGATACTTAATCTCAATTGCTACGCAAGGGGCCACAGGGATATCTGCTTCTGTGATCCTGCGATTCTTCCGTACGGGATAAAGTAAAACGGGCAGCACCGGCGTTCATTTAAGAATTTAAAGGCAGGGCCTGGTTCAATAAGCTTGGCGGATGAGGAACTATTAAAAGCTATCCCGGCATTTCTGAATCAGGGTCTGCTGATAACAAATGTACAGGAGGCATAATGTGCCGGAAGAGCAGAAAATAACACCGGAAGAAAGATAGGCTGACTGGCCGGTTTCAGAGAAAAAGGAGGGAAGCATGACAGAGATTGAAGCAATTAAGAAAAGACATTCAGTAAGAAACTATACAGACAGAAAAATCGAGCAGGAAAAGGCAGACCGGCTTAATGAACTCATTGCCGGATGTAATGAGGAAGGTAATCTTCATTTGCAGTTTTGTTCTGATGCCGGTAATACCTACAATAAACTGCTGAGTAAAGCTATGGGACTTGGAAGTGCTCCGAGTGTTATTGCCTGTGTGGGACCTGACGATGATACGGTTGAAGAGCGTATAGGATACTACGGTCAGAAAATAGTATTATTTGCACAGCAGCTTGGGCTTAATACATGCTGGGCAGGAACCTTCAATAAAAAAGAGATTCCGGCAGAAGTGAAATCCGGAGAGAAGGTTGTTATTTCGATTGCCATAGGGTATGGTGAAACCCAGGGAAAAGAGCGCAAGTCAAAGAGAATTGATCAGGTCACATCCGGGAACAATCCGGACTGGTTTAATTACGGAGTAGAGATGGCGCTTCTTGCACCGACCGCAATAAATCAGCAGAGCTTTGAGATAAAGCTTGAACCAGACGGAAAGGTAACTTTTACAGATAAGGGAGGACCCTTCAGCAAGGTTGATCTTGGAATTGTTAAATACAATTTTAAAGTTGGCGTAGATTATTTCAAAAACAATAATTAACCAAAACATAATCGAGTTTTTATACAACGGGAAGAAAGGTAAAAGTGGAGTGGCAGGACAATGGTTCTTAAATGCAGAAAACTGATGGGAAGCTTTCTTTCACTGCTTATTCTTACAGTAGTGGTTTCCTGTTGTCCCAATACCCTTAATTTGGGAATTCTGTATTTACCTATAGATGCCGCGACCGAAAAAGCAACATCCATTTGTGCTTCATTAGCACCGATTGAAGCAATTCAGGCGGGAAGAACAGAAGAAAAACAGGAAATTGCTGCAGACAACAGTACTTCTGTTCAAACACGAAGAGTAGCTTCAAAAGATACGCAGCTCTTATTCAGAGTGCCGTTATCGTTAGGTATTGCATCAATATGCCTTGCAATACTTTATGCAGTTACAAGTGCGACATCTGCCGATCTGTATATCATTAAATTCATTCAATTATCTGACGGAATGAAGTAATCCCCAAGACAGTGATTATGCAAATGATCTGTAAATAACTACAGGTCTGTTTTGGTACAGATAAAAAATAAAATGGAGATTAACAATGAGAGAAACATTTTTAATCATCATTATGGTTGCCGTAATAATTGCAGGGCTTGTTCTCGCAATCAAGGTAGATAATGGTGGGAATAATACTAAAATAATAATTCATTAATGATATACTATTACTATGCTGGGAATTGTTGCAGAACTTGACAGACCCGGTGCCTTTGATGTATCAAAGAAAATATGAACGTACAGGAGGAAAAACTTTTTGAGAAAAAGAGCGACAAAGACTTCAACCTTCATCTGCTCCGAACCAAGAAGCTTTTGACCAAGAGATATTCATATTATTCGCAGCTTCTGGATATCGCTGAAGCAGTCTGCGAAAACAGC
>JAGHSD010000129.1 GCA_018066045.1 Candidatus Darwinimomas equi
CTATATGATTACCCGCTATCTGGTGCGTCTTGATGCAATTCCAAAGAACCAGAACGGCAAAACAGACAGAACAGCTCTTGGTCTGCCGGAAACTGCACTCTATAAAACCGTCTATGCCGCACCTTCAACTCCTGAAGAACAGGCACTCTGTGCTGCCTTTGAAAAGGTACTTGACTGTGAAAAAGTCGGCATCCATGATGACTTTTTTGCGCTCGGCGGAGATTCCATTAAAGTAATGAAACTCTTAGCCGCTGAGCCGGTGAAAGGACTTACCCTTGAGAATGTTGTCAATGGAAGAACGCCCGAAGCAATCGCCTGTCTTTGTTCTACGGAAAATACGGAAAAGTTTGCAATACAAAACAAGTACCCGCTGACACAGAATCAGCTGTGGATATTTACTGCGTGTATGTACCATGCTGATACGATAATATACAACATGCCTGCCTGCTTTAAACTAAAGGCAGATGTTGATCTGCAGAAACTTGTATCAGCAGTTAAGACTGTACTCAATGCCCACCCGTATCTTAAGATGAAAATTCATGCCGGCAAAGGTACATTTTATGCAGTAAGAAACGATACCGAAGAACCGGTTGTCTCTTCTATAACCTGTGAGAAGCTTCCGCCGGTAAAAAGTCTTGTCCGTCCGTTTACCCTCATGGACTCGTCTCTTTACCGGATTGAACTCTATGATACAAAAGACGGCAAATATCTTTTCTGCGATTTCCATCATATCATAGGAGATGCCGCATCGCTTGCGTTAACACTCAGCGACATTGTCTGTGCCTATAATGAAAAACCGTTAACAGAAGAAACCTATACCGGATTTGAAGTTGCCCTTATCGAAGAAAAAGAACGTAAGAGTGAAAAATACACCAAAGCAAAATCCTATTATGATGCCCTGCTTGGCAATTGTGATGAAATACTGAGTCTTCCTATTGAGGATTGCAGCAATGGACCTGAGTTTATCACAAAAGCTCACCTTTCATCAACGGATAAAACGGAAATTCAGGCTGTCTGTGCAAAATACGGCGTCACGGAAAATGTGTTCTTCAACACCGCATTTGCCTATCTTTTAAGCACCTATACCTATCAGGATACTGCCCTGTATCTTTCAGTTTACCATGGACGAAATCACGCAGGATTTACCAAAACATTCTCGTTTCTGGCAACCTTTCTGCCAATCTGTTATCACTTTGGCGAAAACAAAAATATTGGCGTCATCCTTTCAGAGATGCAGAAACATCTTACAGAAAATATGGCGCATGACATTTTCTCCTACCCTGATGCCATCCATTCCTATGATTTCTCCCCGGATGTGGGATTTGCGTATCAGGGCGGAAACCGCGAACTCTTTGATGCAGTCGCTCTCGCTGATGCGTCGGATATCAATCAGATTTTTGAGACTGCAGATGATGATACGCGAGGTCTGCAGAGTGCAGCAAGACCGCAGGTTGTTACCCGTAATAATCTTGCAGTTCAGGTTTTTCTCCGTTCTGACGGCAGATATGAGTTGTTTGGTGAAGCAAACGGAAAGATGTACAGTGAGGCATTCCTTTCAGGATTCCTCGCCTGTTATGATAAAATCATTTCTGAGTTCCTCGTAAAAGAGACGCTGACAGATGTTATTGTCCTTACTGATACTGCAAAAACATCTCTTGATTCAATAAACCGCACTGAATATCCGATTGACCGGACAAAAACAGTCGTGGATTATTTCCGCAAAACAGCAGAAACATACCCGGATAATGAAGCATTAGTTCATAAAGATACCAGGTACACATATAAAGAACTTGATGATATTACAGACCGCCTTGCATCGTATCTCATATCAAAAGGTATCGGCAAAGAAACAGTTGTGGGAATTCTTCTTCCCAGATCTGAATATCAGCCGCTTTGTGTTCTTGGCGTAGTAAAAGCCGGTGCTGCGTATGTGCCGCTTGACCAGGCATACCCCGTTAACGCGCTAAAATATATGCTGCATGATTCAGGAGCTGCACTTCTGATTACAACGCCTGAATTATATCAGACGGTACGCGATGGTTTCACCGGTGAATGTCTGATGGCAGATGATATTGTATCTCTTCCGAAATGCAGTATTTCTTTGCCTGTTCCCGCTCCGAATGATTTATTCGTAATCGTTTATACATCCGGTTCAACGGGTATGCCCAAAGGAGTATTGATTGAGCACAGAAATGTTCTCTCTATTTCTCTGTGGATACAGAAGTACGTCTCTGCAGCTTCAAAGTGGGGTGCATATGCAAGTTTTGGGTTCATTGTACACCTGACGGATTACTTCCCTGTTCTTCTTGAAGGAGGCGTATTACATATTATCCCTGAAGAGATACGTCTTGATTTACATCTTGTTCAGAAGTACTTTAATGAAAATGGTATTACCATATCCCAGATGACTACACGTATGGGCTGTGAATTTGCACAACTGGAAGGCACTGCGACATTGAAAGATATGTTTTTGGGCGGTGAAAAACCGCTTCCAATCCATCCGCCGGCATATAGGTTGTATTCGGCATACGGATTTACGGAACATACCGGAATTGTAACCAATTTCTTATGGGATAGATATTATACCAATATCCCGCTTGGAAAATCAATCTGTAATACAAAACTCTATGTTGTGGGAAAGAACGGTAATCTGGTACCTCCGGGGGCTGTCGGCGAGTTGTGGGTTTCCGGATTTGCTATCACACGCGGATATCGCAGCCGCCCGGAATTAACTGAGAAGGTATTCTGCCCGAATCCGTTTACCGATGAAGAAGGATATGAAAGAGTGTACAAGTCAGGAGATATTGTATCCCTTGGTATGGACGGCACTCTCTATTTTGTCGGAAGACGTGACTCACAGGTAAAGATTCGCGGATATCGTGTTGAACTTGGCGAAGTAGAAGAAGTAATCCGCAGATTTGAAGGCATAAAAGATGCCGTAGTCACTGCTTCAACTAACCATGACAGAAAGAAATTCCTCGCAGCATTTGTGATATCAGACAGACCTGTTGATGTAAAAGCTCTGAAATCTTTTATCGCAAAAGAAAAACCGTCATATATGGTTCCCGCTGTTGTGATGCAGATAGATGTGCTTCCAAGGAATCAGAATGGAAAGATTGACCGAAAGTCTCTTCCTGTTCCAAAACTTACTGACGCAGATGCCATTGCCCCTCAAAACGATATGCAGAAAGAACTGTTTGATATCGCTGCAAAAATCGCCGGGTACGAAGGATTTGGTATTGCCACACCATTCTATGATGCAGGAATAGATTCTCTCGGGCTGATAAAATTCATCGCAGAACTTGAACGGAACTATCATATCACCGTGCAGACGGATACATTAAATCAGTATAACACTATTGAGAAGTTATCTGAATACATCGCATCTGCAAAACAGGAAGATACATTTCCCATTCAGGAAGATTATCCGCTGTCTAAACTCCAGAAGATTATCTATTCATGGTGCAAATATTATCCAAGGTATTATCCAAGCCTTATCGTCGTTCAATTAAAACTTTGGGACACCGTTGATAGAGACAGGTTTGTAAAAGCAGTTGAAACCGTAATCAATGCACACCCGTATCTGAAAACTACCTTCAGGATAAACGATGACGGTGAGGTTCGTGCCGTTAGAAATGATTCCCTAAAACCTTTGGTTTCCTGTATCAAATGTGATTCTCTTCCTAAACGCGAGGAGTTACTTCGTCCTCATGAACTGTTAAACTCGCCGCTTTACCGTGCAGAGATATATGAAACACTGTCCGGGACATACTTCTATCTTGATATGCACCATGTAATCACTGACGGTGTCAGTCTCTTCTATATAGTCAAAGATATCTGTTCTGCATATCTTGGAAAGGAACTTGAAAAAGAGATCTGTACCGGATTTGAGGCAGGACTCATCGATGAGATTAAGATGAAAAGTGAATCATTACAGCCTGCAAAGAAGTATTATGCGAATCTGTTAAGAGATTGTATTCCGACCATTATTCCCTGCAGCACTGATGCGTTTAATCCAAAGATGATTCGAAGAGAACTGCCATCCACTCTATCTCTTTCTGAGATTAATGCCTACTGTGCTGAGCATAGATGTTCTGCAAATGCCTTGTATCATGCTGCATTTGCCTATCTCTTAAACACCTATGCCTCTACAAATGATGTGCTGTTTCATACAGTCCACAACGGCAGAACAGACTCAAGGTATGCAAACTCTCTGTCTCTTTATGCCGTAACTGTTCCGATTCGCTGTAGTTTTACCGGGGATAAAAAAATTGAGTGTCTGATTTCAGATATGGAACGCCATCTGCATGAGAGTATATCTCATTATATTCATCCTGATGCAGATGTTGAGGAAAAAGATGGCACTACTATAAAGATAGGGTTTATGAATGAATCAAATAATATGGAGATTGTAAATAAACTCACTGACTCACAAATGCTATTACCTGACATTATGCAGATGTTTGATGTCCGTGATATGGTAATGGATGTCCTCGTCCCTCCTAAGTATGAACAAGCCGGAAACGATTATAACGGGTGTGTACAGATACACTGGTACATAGCGACAAGCCTGAGCGGGGATTTAGTCTTTGCAGTACTGGGCGACGGCGGAAGATACAGTGAGTCATTCCTTGATGAGATGCTTTTACACTATGATAAAATCATCCGGGAATTTATCACAAAAGAATATCTGTCTGAGATGGTAATATAATGAGGTAAAAAGTCTTACCACTCATTGAGTGTCCTGTTAAAAAAT
>JAGHSD010000157.1 GCA_018066045.1 Candidatus Darwinimomas equi
ACCTTAATGATATCGCCTTCAGATACCTTGTACTGCTTTCCACCTGTTGCTATAATAGCGTACATTTCGGATCCTCCTCTTAATCATTACTCGCCAATTACGGTGGATATGATTTACATATCACTTATAACCCCTTTGAGCGGCATACCCAAGCATTTTATCATTTTTGATCTGATATGTCAATTATTATTCATGTATGAACAAAAAAGATGTCTTACGCCTGAACAATAAAGATTATGCCACAGTTAATGTTGTTTATCAATATAAAAAGGTATATAATAGGACTATCTTTGGGCATAAAGCTCACAATTACTTAGGAGGAATTTATAATGAAAAAATTTTTTGCTATTCTTCTTGCATCAGTGATGGTACTCGGCCTTCTCTCAGGCTGTGGTGCTAAGCAGGGAGCTGCAGCAGGATCTGCTGATTCTGGAAAGATTAAGATCGGTATTTCAATGCCTACATACGCTGAGGAGCGTTGGTCAGTTGATGAAGAGGCTATGAAAGCTGAATGTGAAAAACTCGGTATCGAGTGTGTTACAGCATGTGCCGAAGGCGACAGCAATAAGCAGAAAGATCAGGTTTCTACAATGATCGCTCAGGGAATCCAGGCTCTTATCATTGCTCCGAACGATGGTAATGCTGCTGCTGCAATCGTTGACGAATGCAAAGCAAAGGGTATTTATGTTATTTCTTATGACCGTATGATTACAGGAACATCAAAGCTTGATCTTTACATCACATTTGACTCCTGGTATCAGGGTAATCTTCAGGGTAACTTCATTAAGGAAGGCCTTGAGAAAAAATATGGCGAAGTAACGGGTAACATCATTGTTCTTCACGGTGATCCGGGCGATTCCTGTGCACCGCTTTACTACGGCGGCGGCATTGAGCCTCTTCAGGAATACATCGACAAAGGTGCTATCAATGTTATTTCAGATAATGAATGTATAGGATGGCAGCCTTCAGAGGCTACAAAGCATACAGAGAATGCTATGGCTATCGCAGCAAGCGAAGGCATCGAAATTGATGCTGTCCTTTCTCCGAACGATGGTCTTGCATCAGGTGCTATCGCAGCTCTTGGTGATGAGCAGGCTAAGAAGACACTTATCACAGGAATGGACTGCGAAGTCGCAGCCTGCCAGAGAATTCTTGCAGGAACACAGTCTATGGCAGTTTTCGGTGATTCACGTGATATGGGACGTTCAGCTGTTAATGCTGCTGCTACTCTTGTTAAGGATGGCAAAATTACTCCTGACGGAACTATGGAAGGTGTTGATGAGAACGGTAAAACTATCGATGTTCCTGCAGTTCTTGTAACATGTGAATATGTTGATAAAGATAACATGAACATCGTATGGGAGTCAGGCTATCATACAGAAGCTGAAATTAAAGGTGGTAACTAATTCCAAATAAGTATTTACCCGGCCGGTTATCCGGCTGGGTATTACTTTTTCTTTAAATCAAGACGACAATAAATAAAGGATAGGTTTTTTATGGAAGATTATATCCTGCAAATGCAGAACATTACCAAGACTTTCCCGGGTGTTCTTGCACTGGACAAGGTAACATTCAGTGTTAAAAGAGGAGAAATTCACGCTCTTGTCGGAGAAAACGGTGCCGGAAAATCCACACTTATGAAAGTCCTCAGCGGTATACACAAATATGGCGAATATACCGGCGATATTATAGTAAATGGTGAGGTACAGCAATTCAGATCATTACGTGATTCGGAAGCCAAAGGAATTGCTATCATCAATCAGGAACTTGCATTATGTACTAATATGAATGTGGCCGAAAGCATTTTCCTTGGAAATGAAATTAAGAATAAACAGGGCATAATTAACTGGCCTGAAACATATAAACATACAACCGAAGTACTTAATCAGGTTCATCTGAATGTAAATCCCGAAACTACGGTACTGAATCTGGGCGTCGGTCAGATGCAGCTTTTGGAGATTGCAAAGGCTGTCAGCAAGAAAGCAAAACTTCTTATTCTTGATGAGCCGACGGCTGCGCTTACAGATGATGAATCCGAGAGACTGCTCTCTCTCATCAGGGAATTCCAGAATAAGGGAGTTACATGCATTTATATTTCTCATAAGCTTGATGAGGTATTCAATATTGCGGAAACGATAACAGTCCTTCGTGACGGACAGACAGTAATCACCAAAGCAAAGAATGAAATAACGAAATCAGAGCTTATATCTTATATGGTAGGACGTACTCTTTCCCAGATGTTCCCGCGCCGTGAGCATCATCCGGGCGAGGTGCAGTTTGAGATGAAGAACTGGTCAGTAGACCATCCTCAGATCAAAGGAAAGGAAGTCCTTCATAACATTAATGTGAACGTTCGCAAGGGAGAAATCGTCGGTATAGCCGGTTTGATGGGCGCAGGACGAACAGAACTTATGATGAGTCTCATCGGTGCGTACGGAAACAACATTAGGGGTGAGGTATTTTACGACGGAAAAAAGGTCGAGATACACTCATCTGAAGATGCAATAAAGAACGGAATCTGTTATGTATCCGAGGATAGAAAACGTTACGGACTTATCCTGATGCAGGATATAAAGTTCAATGTCAGTCTTCCGGTGCTGGAGCGTCTTTCAAAAGGCGGTGTCATAGATGATAATCAGCTGCTTAAAGAAGTTGCTGAATATGTAAAGGCACTTAATGTTAAAACTCCGAGTATTGAACAGCTAACACGCAATCTTTCCGGCGGTAACATGCAGAAAGTCGTTCTTGCAAAATGGCTCATGACCCATCCTACTGTTCTGATTATGGATGAGCCTACAAGAGGAATTGATGTCGGTGCAAAAGTCGAAATCTATAATATCATGAATGATCTTGTAGAACAGGGAATGAGCGTTATTATGATTTCTTCAGAACTTCCGGAGGTTTTAGGTATGAGTGACAGAATCTATGTAATGCATGAGGGCAGAATAACAGCCGAACTGGATTATAAAGATGCTACGCAGGAAAATGTTATGGAATACTGTACCGGAATGAAGAATATGTATGAAGATAAATAATAGAAGGGGTTAATACAATGCAGGAATTAAAATTAACAATCAGAAAGAACATTCAGCAATATACCATGATCATACTTCTGTTATTGATCTGGGCAATTTTCTTTTTTACCACACAGGGAGTATTCCTCTCTCCGATCAACATTACTAATCTGTTCCTTCAGATGGCTTTTATCGGAATAGCATCAAGTACGATGGTTCTGATAATGGTCTGCGGTCATATCGACCTTTCTGTAGGATCTGTAATCGGTTTCTGCGGAGCGGTTATAGCGTATCTTTTGAAATTTGCTAACTGGAACATCGTTCCCGCTCTTATTGTAACGATACTTTGCGGTTCACTTGTGGGTATCTGGCAGGGCTTCTGGGTAGCCAAAATGCATCTCCCGGCTTTCATCGTTACACTGTCTTCTGAATGGGTATTCAGAGGTTTGATTATCGGAGTTACTAATTCACAGACAATTCAGCCGAATAATGAAGTGTTCAAGGCAATAGGACAGGGTTATCTTCCGAATATCTTCGGAGCGGACGCAGCAATTAACGGAACAGCACTTTTGTTTGGTGTCATTGCAATAATAGCACTTATCGTATCACAGATTTCTGCCAGAAAGAACAAACAGAAATACAATTTTGCAGTTGAATCAAAGGGACTTTTCATAGGAAAACTTGTTCTTCTTTCCATCATAATAGCTGTCTTCTTCTGGGTATTTGCACAGGATCGAGGAGTTGCAATTCCGCTGATTATCCTTGCGGTAGTTATTCTTACCATAAGCTTCATTTCAAAGAATACTGCTTTCGGACGACATATATATGCTATCGGAGGCAACAGAGAGGCAGCGGCATTATCAGGAGTTAATGTTCAGAGAGTAACGTGGCTTCTGTTCATCCTTGAAGGTACTGTCTGTGCCATTTCGGGTATTGTGTATACTGCAAGACTTAATTCAGCTGCTATTGCAGCCGGACAGGGTAATGAAACAGATATCATCGCAGCAGCAATTATCGGTGGTACATCTCCTGCAGGAGGTAAAGGAAGCGTTGTAGGATGTGTTATCGGTGCACTTGTAATGGCCTCACTTGAGAACGGTATGTCGATTCTTTCTCTCGGATCTTTTGAGAAATACGTTGCAAAGGGACTTATTCTTCTCTTCGCTGTAGCTATTGATGAGATAACAAAGAATGCTAAGAACTGACATCGAGTAAAGT
>JAGHSD010000101.1 GCA_018066045.1 Candidatus Darwinimomas equi
TCGATTCTCGGATTGATGGATGCATCCTTTTCGATGTACATGTCCTTTTTCGGAATGTAGCTTTCCGGCTGATAATAGTCGTAGTACGAGATGAAGTACTCTACACGGTTTTCCGGAAAGAACTCCTTAAACTCGTTATAGAGCTGCCCTGCAAGTGTTTTGTTGTGGGCTAAGACAAGCACCGGACGCTGAACATTGTGTATGACATTTGCTATGGTAAATGTCTTTCCGGAGCCTGTAACTCCTAAAAGAGTCTGATACTGTTTACCTTCAAGAACTCCCTTCGTGAGGGCGGAAATAGCTTCCGGCTGTGAACCTTTCGGCTCATAGCCGGAGTGGATTTTAAATGGTTCGCTTTCCATTTAGAAGTCGTCGAAGTCTTCTATATCTTCTTCTTTGGGTGCAGTTCCAATGTTATAGACCTGGGTTAAGTATCTGCAGCAGAAGATTGCGACCGGAATTAAGAGGAAGAGATAGAGGAGGAACACAATAGCGCTTGCTGCAAGAACGCCGGTGAAACCCATGGCAATTCCTAAGAAGATGACTGTCAGAATCAGCACAAAGATTGCACAGGTGACTACGCATAAGATATAGTTATACCAGCCGATTTCCTTGATTATCTTTGCGGTGTTTCTGAATTTGAATGCCTCTTTATAGGATGCTCCGCGTGCGACATGCACCAGGGATATAATGCCGAAGAGAGCTACTGCGATGAAGGTAATAAACTGCAGCACTAAGTAGATAAAGAATATCACTATGTCTCCAATCATTGTCCCGCTTATGACAAGTCCCGCCACACCGTTTACCCTGCCTGATGCAAAGAAGTAAAGGCAGGCAAATATGATGTAGAGGATAATCATCGGGATGGCGTAGAACAGGCAGACAATATTTACACGCCATCCTGAGAAGAACAGTCCGAATCCGTTTTTACTTTTCGGGAATGTGTCGCTTCTGATGAGACGGTATAGGAAACCCTGGAATAATGGAACAATGAATATACACAGGAATGCAAACATGATTGCAAAGAACTGAAGACTCTGGGAGAGTCCTGCTTCGGTAAATCCGAAGTTATCATTTACCAGGAGAGATACCAGAATTGGTTTTACAATTAGTTGAAGTATAATTGTTGCTGCTGTTCCTCCTACGATGAATGGTATGAGGAGAAGAAGATATAATTTAATCCATGCGGGGAAGTTGTTAAATCCGAACAGGGATTGCTTTACATCTTCAAAAGCTTTTGAGATGAGTTCTGCATGTTCCATATTATATGTATTAGTTTGTTCTGTAGGATTATATTATGTTCGGATGCGGTTGTTTTCGTGAGGGTTGGCTGCGGGGAATTTGGGTTAGTGTGTTTAATGTTCATTTGTTTTATAAATCAACATGTGGTTTATTATTGAGTATAATACTTTTCTGCAACTTGAATCAAAGCTGTTGCCTTAGGCAAAAAACAGTCTGTATCTCTCTTTCTCTTTCTCTCTCAGGGGCGGACTTTTTGTGTCGATATTTGGTAACAATTCAGCCCCTTGTCTAAAATACAAACGGTTGATTTGATTAGTTGAAATTGCCAAAGAAACCGCAAATCTGCGCAAATCGAGAAACGCAAATCGCATGCCCATCGGTCATGCTCTATCTTCGAGCCTGCGGCTCGCTTAAAAAC
>JAGHSD010000126.1 GCA_018066045.1 Candidatus Darwinimomas equi
TAATATTACCATTAAAAACCGAAATTTTTAGTTATTATTTTCGCTAAAAACTCTATATTCACTTGATTTATTCCCTTTTGTATAATAAACTCTATGAATACGCAACCATTTGTGTTGCACGTATTGCAGTGGAGGGTTGAATTATGTCTATCAGCATGAAAGAACTTGCAAAAAAACTGAACATCTCCGCTTCCACGGTTTCCAGGGTTATCAACGGAAACAAGAATGTCAGCCCGGAAACATACCGGCTGGTGATGGATGCCGTTGAAAAATACAATTATATTCCTAATGAAGCGGCAAGGAACCTTAAATCATGCCAGTCTACCACTGTCGGAATACTTGTTTCCGACCTGTCGAACAGTTTTTATACATCAATAATTGCCGGAGCGGAGTCAGAATTCAAGTCTCACGGTTATTCCATTATCCTAAGCAACTATAACGAAGATTATTATCAGCAGATCGAGTATACCAGGCTGATGCTTTCCCGTAATGTCGCGGGGCTTATCATGTCTCCCTCAGGAGATTCAAAACCGTATTATGATAAATTCACTGATGCCTCCGTACCTATTGTATATATAGATACATATCCCGCCGACCGTCCTGACTGTGACTGTGTCATGATTGACAATTCCACAGCCGCATACAGACTGGCAAATCACATGATCGATATGTACGGCGATGATATTTTCATCCTCTCAACGCATGAGGGATACACCATTACGGATGGTTCACACGCCAGTGATCTCCGCTACAATGCAATAAAACAGGCTTTTGCGGACCGTGGTCTTTCCGTCCGCAGCGGCTACGAATATACTTCGGATAAATCCACTTACAGTGCAGGTTATGAATACATCAGCAGACTGCTCAGAGACGGCATCCGTCCCAGAGCACTGCTGTCAACATCCAACAATATCACTTATGGAGCGATTGCAGCGATTTCGGATTCAGGGCTTACCGTTCCGTCCGATATAGCGGTTGCCTGTTTTGATGCTATTGATCCGACAGGGCTGGTTCGTCCCAGGATCACAAGTATCAATCAGCCCGCCTTTAAGATGGGTGAACTGGCAGCACGACTGATGCTCGAAAGGATTGCACATCCCGATGACCATTTCAGTCAGAAAGTTATGGTCGAACCTATCTTTGATATACAGGAGTCCTGCGGATACTCAGAGTTTCTGCGTCAGAAAGACGCCAAATAATATAATTAACTGAAAGGAGAAATTTTATGGCTACTCCAAGAATACCCGATGAGGAATATGCATTACGTATTAAGAAGGCTGCTGCCATCGCTGCAGAACGCGGACTTGATGCACTGGTATTCACATCAACAGAATCCGACTTTGCCAATGTACGTTACTTTACCGGATACTACACCTTATGGGAAAGATCCGGTGTGGCAATCTCCGCAGCAGGTGAAGCGGCAATGATCGTAGGTCCTGAAGCTTATGCAACTGCTTCAGACTATTCAAGAGTTAAGAATATCTTCTCTCTTACATGCTACAGAGAATCTGCAAATCCTGATTATCCGGAAGTAGATGTCGCAACATTCCGTGATGTTATGAAATCAATCGGTGTAACCGGTGATCACATCCGCGTAGGAATGGGAAGTTTTCTCGATACAAACATCGAGATTTACAAAGCCATGGAAGAAGCATATCCCGAAGGTGAAATCATAAGGGCCGATGATATTCCGACACTTCTCCGGAAAAAGAAATCCGAAAATGAGCTTGCATGCATGAGAGCTGCATATGACATTTCAGAGAAAACTCTGAATAAGGTTCTTGAAGATATGCGCCCCGGAATGACAGAAAGTAATATTGCGGGACTTGCCATCAGATATATGTATGAATTCGGTGCAGAGGATCAGGGAATGGTTCAGTATGTTCTTTCGGATGAATCCACACGTCATGCCCTTTCCAGAGCATATCCGCACAGAATCATCACAAGGGACAGTTTCGTACAGCTTGATCTGGCAGCCCGTGTTGACGGATATGCATCTGCGCTTGCCGTTCCGGTTGCAATGAGCAAATACACGGATGAACAGCGACGCTGCGTTGAATTCGGACGTGAAGTACATGAATGGGTTAAGGCCCAGGTTAAAGAGGGTGTAGTTGCATCAGATATCGCCAAGAAGACAATTCAGCTTTATAAGGATCGCGGATTTGGTGATAACTATCTTTATGGTCCTCTCCATGGTCTCGGAATGATTGAGGTAGAGGCTCCATGGGTTGAAACATCAACAGACTACAAATTGGAAGAAAACTTCTGTTATCAGGTCGATACTTTCCTTATCGCAGAGAAGTTCGGTCTTCGTTGGGAAGAAGGCATCCGCGTAACCAGAGACGGATATGAACAGTTCAATCCTACTCCGGTATGCAGCAGGCTTTATGAATTAGGTTTCTAATCCGGAGGAGAAATATGTTACCAAAACCAAAAGCCGGTGTGGCTTTATTATCTGCAGAATGGTATGAGCAGATCAAATTGAATACCATAGATGATCCGGCAAATGATATCGGCGCCATGGCACGCGAAAACAGAGTACGCGCCGTCGAAACACTCGGCAGGCACTTCGAGCTTGTTCATACTGACATCATATCAACACTCGATGAAGCGCGAAGCGCATGTGATGAATACCGGCGTGAAAATGTCGACATAATTATTATATGCAGCCTGCTCTACAGCGGCGATCATCCTATCATTGAAATCGCACGTCAGATGGGACATCTTCCGTTCCTTCTGTGGTCATTTCATCCTGACAGGAAGCTGCAGCCGCTTCCGACCATGGCAAGTTATTTCAGAGTAACCGGATGTTCAGGCATGCTTCAGGGCGTTGCTCCTCTTAAAAGAATGGGAGTAAAGCTCGGTTTTGTATTAGGTGCACCTGATGATGAACGTCTGAATAATGAACTTGAAGATTATGCACGTGCAACAGCAGTACGGAAGGCACTGAAGACTCTGAATATTCTTTCAATAGGGCGCAGGTTTGAAGCGATGACAGGTGCCTGGATCGATGAATTCCGTATGAAAGCGGAAATAGGTCCCCGTATAGACTGGGTCAGCCCATACGAACTGGCTCAGACAGCAAAGGCTATTTCTGACGACAGGATCAAAGCCTTTGTTGCAGATCAGAAGTCAAAATACAAAGTTGTCGGAGTTCCGGACGATGCCTTAGAGGCCGCCGCCCGGGCTTCAATAGCATGTTACGAACTTGCACACAAATACGATTCAAAGATAGTGTCCGTGCAGGATATGGATCAGGAAATACATGATTTCCTCGGTGTTCGTCCTCAGATGACATACCAGCCTATGTTTGAGGAAGGAATAGTTGCCGGAATGGAACAGGATCTTGACAGTGCTCTGTGTGTATGGATGGTTCAGGAACTGATGGATGATCTTGCGATGTACGGTGAATTCTTTACATACAGTGAGGAAGATGATTTCGTTGCATGCGGTCATGCTTCGATGCACGATCTGCGTTTCGCAGGGAATCACGAAGTACTGCTGATCCCTGACGGAGAATTCTTTGCTGCCGACCGCTATGTGGGAGTATGGGATGAGTTTATAGCAAAACCGGGCCCTGTTACGATATGCGGAATTTTTGAAGACAAAGATTCATATCATTTTGTAACACTTAACGGTGAATCTCTGGAAAGTGAAAAGTTCATACCGGGTAATGTCCATTCAAAGATAAAGCTGAATATCCCTATCAGGGATCTTTTCGACGATCTTGTTCATCTCGGTGTAACACAGCATTTCACCATGTGTTACGGAAACGCAAAGCCAAGAATCAGGATTCTTGCCGATCAGCTCGGATTTAACTATTATGATTTAGACGAGAGATACCGCAGGAAATAAACTGTAAACAATTTCCTGTTATATAAAACGAGTCGGGAGATGCATCTCCCGACTCAATTTGCTTACTGCTCTCCGTACATCCCGTACAGTTTCATCACTTCCGGCAGAGCCTTCACTCCGTCGATGGAACCGACTTCACTGAGCGATGCTGCGGCCGTACAAGCACCGATCTTAAGTGCTTCGGCAATACCTAATTCCTTCTCCGCCGCATACAGAACTCCTGCGCAGAAAGCATCACCGGCTCCGGTACTTCCCTTTATAAATCCCCTGGGAAGTTTCAGACTTTTGAATTCTGCATAAGTGCCATTTTCATCAAGACCTGCACCGATCTCCGGACAATGTATTACAGCCCACGTACTTACTCCGAGCTCTTTCATCTTCTCAAGTGCCTCTTTGAAGCGTTCAGTATGAAGTGTTCCGTCATCATCACGAAGTACAATTCCTGTAACCTGCTGAGCCTCCAGTTCATTTATGATGCAGTAATCAGTATATTTTAGCGCAGGTGATACAATCTTTTTAAATCTCTTCCCTGCTTCTTCTCCCGTCTCAGAGATTACATCTATTGATGTCTTTATCCCCATCTTCTGCACTCTGCTCAGAAGTTTAGCCATATTTGTTCCGTACTCAGGATTCCCGGCATCAAGATGCGGCATAAGCAGCAGATATCCGATATGGAAAATGTCAGCGTTCAGCTTATCAAACGCAATGTCATCCTCTCCGAACTCCGCATACGGTCCTTCACATTCAAAGAAGGTCCTTGTTTTGTCGCTCAGGTCATTCATGACTATACTGAATGCACTGGTTCCTTTCCGAACCATCATGGATGTATCAACGTTCGGATATTTTTTTAATGTATCCATCATCAGTGTTCCGTATGTATCCTCGCCGACAACTCCGCATGCCTGCACTCTGACAGACGGATCAAGTATCGCAATATCCAGCCCTGTATTACACAGGCTGCCTCCTGTAGCAGTTTCTATCGGAGGGACTATATGAGCCAGTTCGCTCTTTCCCGGATATTCACTTACAGAATACATCGAATCAACGCACATATATCCCGCACAGCATATTCCTTTATTCATGATTTATATTCTCCATTCTCAATTCTTTTTGCTGCTTCATTTCTCTGTTTGCATATCTCTGCCCAGCTGTCCAGTTTCATTCCGGCAAATTCACGCATAACTTCCGGAATATCTATCTTCTGCGGACAGATTCCCTCACATGCTCCGCACCCTATGCATGCTCCGGGAAGTTTGTCTTCCGGCAGTGATTCAAGGAACATGGACACATTGATGCTCTTATATACTTTGGCATCATTATACGCCGCAATCAGTTCCGGTATATCCAGCTGCATCGGGCAGCCTGCCTTACAGTACTCACAGCGCGTACACGGAACTCCCTGCTTCAGTGATTCGGCTTTTTCAAGAAGCTTCTCTGTTTCCTGATCCCCTAAAGGTTTTCTTTCACTGAATATCCGAAGATTCTGACCGAGCTGCTCAGGATTGCTCATTCCGCTGAGCACCACCCTGATCTGATCAAAACGCTGTATCCATCTGAATGCCGAATCTACATCATCTGCCAGTTTTCCGCCACGTATGGGTTCCATGACTATTATCGGCATGTTATACGACTTAAGCAGTTCGTATTTCTCCTTTGCACTCTGGAGCGTCCAGTCAAGATAATTAAACTGTATCTGACAGAATTCCATCTCATCCGAATGCCTTTCAAGAAATGCTTTCAGCAGCGGAACACGTCCGTGACATGAAAAGCCAAGATATCTTATCCTTCCGAGTTTTTTCTGCTCAAGGAAATGTTCAATTATTCCCCACTGCGGATCCTCATATACTCCTGCAGTTCGCTCTGCAACATTGTGGAGCAGATAAAAATCGTAGTACTCTGTCGTGCACTTCTTCAGCTGCTTTTCAAATATCTCCTGCGGATGACTGTCTTTCAGGTGCTGATGACCCGGGAACTTGTCAGCAAGAAAATACGACTCTCTCGGGTATTTTTCTAAAAGTTCTCCTAATACTAATTCTGATTTACCGTCATGGTAAGGCCATGCCGTATCGATATAGTTAAGGCCGCCGCTAAATGCATGCTCAAGCATCTCTGCTACCTGCGGTTTATCTATTTCTCCGTTTTCAAGTTTCGGAAGTCTCATTCCTCCGAGTCCCAGCAGAGAAGTCTTCTCTCCGCAAAAATCAGTGTATATCATATAATTCTCCTTCCTATTTGACAGCCGGCACTCCCAGTCCTGCTTTATTATTCGGTGCAGCAGACTCGTAGTTGCACAGGAATGTATAAGGATCATCGTAATCTGCGGTCCATGCATCTCTGGCACATTCAAAATCCCTTTTGCCGACCTCGCCTAAAAAAACAGCCCATTCTCTTGCAGTTGGTATAAGGTTTATTCCCAGCTGTGCCAGATCTGCCTGGACTGCGACCGCAATTGCTTCATTGTTTCCCGCCGGATTATATTTGTATTCTATGCTTATCGGATTAAGCAGTTTCCCGTTTTTTCCGAATTTATACCCGATAGATTCAAGCATTTTTCTTGCTCCGTCGATATCCGGTACAATGGAATAGTATCCGCCGTCTTTAGGGTAAGTATATCCCGGCGTCTCATAGAATTTATATCCTGCGCCGGCGGAAATACTTTCCGGTACATAGGAAGTTGCCGGTTTTGCCGGAGATGAAATCACCACATCCACGATAAACTGTCTGTCTATAACCTGTCCCAGTGCTTTCCTGAATGTTGCAGCTTCCTGTTGTGTCATACCTTTGAAAATATCCGCATTCTCATTAAATATGATACTTGCACTTGTATTTGATTCTGTTATATGTAATTCGGGTGACCCCTTCAGTGTAGGAAATATATCTGCCGGTATGGATCTTTCAAGAATGGATATATCTCCTGCTGTATACGCCGCATACAGGGAAGTTGCATCACTGTTGATCATCAGATCGATAGTATCCACCGAAACATTGTCCGCATCATAATAGTACGGGTTTTTTTTCAGTGTCATCCTGGAATTGTGTACCCACGTTTCAAGTACATACGCACCGCAGCTGACGATAGGTGCATCAGCCGCCCATGCAGAAGGATTAACCACTTTGCCGGAAGCATTCCTGTAGCCCTCTGCATTTTCGATCTGGCTCTTCTGCAGCGGAACAAAAGGTGATGTAATGCAGAGCTGCGGAAAGTACGGACACGGTGCCGCTAATTTTACTGTCAGCGTCTTCCCGTCTTCTGATGCTTTGACAGCCAAATCATCCGGATACCCGCTGATAACATCAAACAGAGGTCCGTTTTCAAAACCGTTGGCAGATGCGGCTCCCCTCTTCCATGAGTACTCAAAATCCCGGGCATCAAGCGTGGTTCCGTCAGACCATTTCAGATTGTCACGCATCGTAAACGTATATGTCAGACTGTCATCTGATATCGTATATGATTCCGCAAGATCCGGAACGATTTCTCCGTTCTCATCTTTTTTCATAAGCTTCGCGTAAGTGTTCAGTGCCAGTGTTGTCATATCGGTAGATGTGTCTGCTGACGGATCCGCCTTGGGAAATTCAGACAGAATATAAGCCGATATGGAATTCCCCGGGCCCGGTCTTTCGGTCCTGACATGACTCATATCCAGATGGCTTCCTACAACCGGAATGATATTGCTTATATAGTCCTTTTGAAGGTAATATCCGCATGACCAGAACATCGGTATGACGCAGCCAGTATCCATAAGCATCTCTTCCGCCTTGTGAAGCAGCAGTGCTCTGCTTACCGGATCTTCTTCCAGCGAAGCCTGAGCAAGAATATCGTCGTATTTCTTCCATTCTGTTTTATCAATTACTCCCGGAGTTCCGCTTCCCGGAAGGGTAACTTCAGAAGAACCGCATCCCGCAAGTGAAATGCTCATACCGAGCACACATATTAAAGATATAACAGCTTTACTGAATTTATTCACAACAACCACCTTTTGTGAACACCAGGGACTGTCCCTAATGTCTTTTCCTAATGTCTTTTTCTGCCTTGAGGCAGGCAACCATATGCCCGCTGCCCATATCCTGAAGCTGCGGTTTTGTCTTCTCACATTCTTCGGATGCAAACCTGCACCTGGTCCTGAACGGACATCCCGACGGCACATTAAGCGCACTCGGTACTTCTCCGACAAGGGGTATACGCTGAGTTTTCACATCCACATCCGGTACTTCTATCGCAGATAAAAGTGCCTGCGTGTACGGATGCATCGGATTCTCATACAGCTCTTCCGTTTCTGCGATTTCTACGATATTCCCCAGATACATTACCGCTATCCTGTGCGCGATATAACGCACCGTAAGCAGATCATGCGTAATAAACAGATATGCCATGCCGTGCTTTTCCTGAAGCTCTCCGAACATATTGATGATCTGAGCTTTTATGGAA
>JAGHSD010000138.1 GCA_018066045.1 Candidatus Darwinimomas equi
AAAAGCAACCAAATCAGAAGAAAAGCAGTATATAGAGATAAATAAGGGATGGTGAGTACTATGAGAGATGAATATGATATCAGGAATCTGAACCCTCGGAAAAACCCATATGTAAAAGCAAAGAAGCAGCAAATAACGATGAATATGAATATAACTACGGTTGACTATTTTAAGGAAATGGCGGCAACATCAGGCGTTCCTTATCAGACAATTATCAACCTGTATCTGGACGAGTGTGTAAGGGAACAGAAAACCTTGACATTTGCATAGAAACACGGTGCATCCTACAGGTCGCAGCTTCTCGAAAGATGACAACCAGTACCAGCAATGGTGCTGGTTGCTTTTATAAATCGAAATTTAGCTATTCGCAAAATGCTTCTTTATCAAATAGCTTGCATACATCATCAAGGTATGGTAGAATTTCAATATACAAGATGTATGCAGACTATTCGATAAAGCATAAACTTTTTACAGGTATTTTATATGGAACTTCAAAGATTATATTCTTACACACGCAAAGCAATTGATGATTACAACATGATTTCCGACGGTGATCATATAGCCTTGGGGATCTCCGGAGGCAAAGATTCGCTTACATTGCTTTACGCACTTTCGGGTCTGCGCAGATTTTATCCGCACAGGTTTACGATATCGGCTTTTACCGTTGATCTTGGTTTTGAAGGTTTTCGTGAAGGTCTGTCAGGCATCAGCGAGCTCTGTGAGCGATTTTCAGTTCCTTACACGATAATTTCCACGCCGATAGCTGAAATTATCTTCTCAGAGCGAAAGGAAAAAAATCCATGCAGTCTGTGTGCAACTTTACGAAAAGGAGCCATGAACGATTTTGCTCTGCAGCAGAATTGCAACAAAGTCGCATTTGCTCACCACAAGGACGATATGATTGACACATTGCTGATGAGCCTTATATATGAGGGCCGTATACATACTTTTGCACCGAACACTTATCTTGATCGTACCGAATTGACAGTAATACGTCCATTAATGTATGTTCCTGAGGTGGATATTATCGGATTCCAGCATAAGTATGAATTGCCGGTTGTAAAAAATCCTTGTCCTATGGACGGTTTTTCAAAAAGGGAATATGTTAATAATTTAACGAAACAGCTTGAAAGAGAAAATCCCGGCGTTAAACAGCGTATCTTCCACGCCATATGTCAGAGTTGTTTTGATGAAAAGGGTTTTAATGAGAAATAAACGGAGTATATATGAGCAAATTAACATACAGCGAGGAAACAGATAAAAAGAATATCCAGAAACTGCGCACTCTTCTGCTTGAGCTTCCACCCTACTGCAAAGATTTTTTTCGTGGAATCGAGCCGAATACACAGTCGCGTACAAGAATTGCCTATGCCTATGATCTCAATGTATTCTTTACATTTCTCATGAACAGCAATCCGAGTGCACAAAAATTCGGTGATATAAAAGATATCCCTCTCGAATTTTTGGACAATCTCCAGCCAATTGACATTGAAGAGTACATGGAGTACCTGAAGTACAGGGATGAGGACGGAAAGGAAATATTCAATAAAGAACAGGGAATTCTCAGAAAAATATCCTCTCTGAGAAGTTTTTACAACTATTTTTACCGGACTTCCCGTATAGACAACAATCCGACACAGCGAATCCTGATGCCGAAACTGCATGAGAAACCCATAATCAGACTTGATATTGATGAGGTTGCTTCAATGATCGATCAGGTTGAATCCGGTGAGCAGCTTTCTGCCATGCAAAAGCGCTTTCATGATAAGACAAAAATCAGAGATGTTGCCATCATTACTCTTCTGTTAGGTACCGGAATCCGTGTGTCGGAATGCGTTGGACTGAATATTACCGATGTTGATTTCATAAATGACGGAATCAGGGTTCACAGAAAGGGCGGAAAAGAAAGCACTGTGTATTTTGGAGATGAAGTAGAATCCGCGCTTAAGGAATATATCGAACAGAGAAAACATATTCTTGCTGCTGACGGAAGCGAAGAAGCTCTCTTTCTTTCGCTGCAGAACAAGCGTGTAAGCGTTCGCAGTATTGAGAATCTTGTGAAGAAATACGCCCGGATAGTTACTCCGTTAAAGAAAATAACGCCGCACAAGCTCAGGTCCACTTACGGTACATCGCTTTACAGAGAAACAGGTGATATATACCTTGTTGCCGAGGTACTTGGGCACAATGATGTAAATACAACGCGAAAGCATTATGCGGCACTTGAAGATCAGAGAAAACGCTCTGTACGGAATGCAGTTAAGCTGCGGGAGGATTGAGCATGACAAAAGGAAAATGTCTGATAGTTGCCGGTGGAGAGTACTCTCCTTTTTCCCGCGATTCATATGAATATGTCATAGCATGTGATAAAGGATACGAGTATTGCAATATGTCGAAAATAACGCCCGACATAGTCCTCGGTGATTTTGATTCCATCAAAGTTTCTCCAGACCCTTCACTGAAGATAATTACACTTCCGAAGATCAAGGACGACACGGATACCGTTTATGCTGTAAAGTATGCCCTACAGCACGGTTTCACCGATATTACGGTACACTGCGCATTCGGAGGCAGGCTTGATCATACATTTGCAAATATCCAGACGGCTGCATATATTATTGAAAACGGCGGAACCCCTCATTTTACCGGTACGGGTACGGAGCTTTATATGATCAGGAATTCTTCCATGCTGATCAAACGCAGGCCGGATTCGTATCTGTCAGTCTTTTCATATTCTGAAATGTGTACCGGAGTTACTCTGAGAGGCCTTAAATATGAACTGACAGATGCTGTTATATCAAATGCTTTTCCGCTCGGTGTCAGCAACGAATGGTTTGACGATGAGGCTTTCATTGAGATTAAAAACGGAACCGCATGTATTATTATTTCTTCAAAATAAGAAAAAAAAAATGTGACAAATGCTTCAAAAAATAGTAT
>JAGHSD010000161.1 GCA_018066045.1 Candidatus Darwinimomas equi
GAGTATAATATAGGGGTTAAAGTTTGATATTTTATATGAACCAATCAGGAGGTAACCAATATGAGGCTTGACGGACATATTCATACAGGTTTGGAGCGGGCGGATTATAATCTCAATCCGGCTGAAAATCAGGAAAATCTTATGAAGGGATTAAAGGCAGCCGGCCTTGAGGGCGGAGTTATTTTTTCGGTAGACCCGCTGAAATTTTCAGACTGGGATCCCGAGAAAAGACTTCAGGACTGTCTGGATACATGTAAAGGACAGGATAATCTTTATCCGTTCTATTATATCAATCCCGTGGAGAGCGATTTCATGGATCAGGTCGACATGGCATTAAAGGCAGGTGTATACGGATTCAAGATGATCTGCACACTCTATAAGCCGTCGGATGACCGCTGTCTGCAGGTATGTGAAAAAGCTGCTCAGAACGGCAAGCCTGTACTCTTCCATTCAGGTATATGCTGGGACGGACATGACTCTGCCAACAACAATAAGCCTTCCAATTTCGAGGCAATGATAGAGATTCCGAAACTCAAGTTCTGTCTTGCACATGTGTCATGGCCGTGGTATGACGAGTGTATCGCAGTTTACGGAAAGTTCAACAATGCATATTTCCGCCGCCCTGAAATGAGTTGTGAAATGTTCATAGATGTAACTCCGGGAACTCCGCGTCCATACCGTGAAGAAGTATTTACGCATCTTCTTCAGTGGAGCGAATACGATCTCAGATACAACCTCATGTTCGGTACTGACAGCAACACATCAAAATACAATTCCGCCTGGGCACTGGAATGGCAGAAACGTGATGATGCTCTCTATGAGAAACTCATTCCGGAAGATGTCGAGGATTTCAAGGAGCATGTTTACTGCAGGAACGTACTTCGTTTCCTCGGTATCAGCGATGAGAAACCTGAAAAATACATTCCTATGATCGGAGAATGACATGACCGAAGAAAAGTTAAAGAAAATACTTGATTATTACGGAATAGAAGGAACCCTGAATTCTTCAGGAGCATTCGGTAACGGACATATCAACGATACAATCCTGCTTGAAATAGGTGATAAAAAATATGTCCTTCAGAAGATCAACAAATATGTCTTCCATCATCCTGACGAACTCATGCAGAATATGGACGGCATAACGAATCATCTTCGCGGTAAGGTTCTTGCTGCCGGCGGAGATCCTGACCGTGAGGTTCTCAGTATCGTCAAGGCAAAGAACGGAAGTCTTTTCTGGATCGACGAAAACGACGACTACTGGCGCATCACGCGTTTTATAAGCGGTGCCACAAGCCATGATATAGTGGAAAAGCCGGAAGATTTCTATATCACCGGCCTTGCTTTCGGCCAGTTCCAGAGTATGCTTTCGGATTATCCGGCTGACACTCTTTACTACACCATACCGGGATTCCATGATACAAGAGCCCGCTATGACAGGTTTATTAAAACCGTTGAGGAGGACAAAGCCGGGCGTGCCGCTCAATGTGCCGATGAAATCAAATTCATACTGGACAGAAAAGAGCTTGCCTACTATTCGATGGACAGTTACGACAAAGGCGAAATTCCCATTCGGGTAACACACAACGACACCAAGCTGAACAACCTCCTTATCGATGACAAGACAGGAAAGGCAATCTGTGTACTGGATTTAGACACTGTAATGCCCGGTTTTGTCATGAATGATTTCGGAGACGCTATTCGCACCGGAGCCTGCACAGCTATGGAGGATGAACCTGATGTAAGCAAGGTTCACTGTGATCTCGGCCTGTACGAAGCTTTTGCCCGTGGTTTCATTGAAGGATGCGACGGTAAACTTACTGAACACGAAATCGATACTCTCCCGATGGGAGCTTTGGGAATAACATATGAGCAGGCGTTACGGTTCCTGGCAGATTATCTGGAAGGCGACGTCTACTACAAGACTGCATATCCTGAACATA
>JAGHSD010000006.1 GCA_018066045.1 Candidatus Darwinimomas equi
AAGATATTGATACAATTACAAATAAAAATTTTGCAATAATTATTGATGAAGCCCATCAGGGTCAGAGTGGGGAATCTGCAAAAACACTTAGAAAGAGTCTTGTTGATATCGGCTTTGCCACGATGGAATATGCTGATGAGGAAGGAATCGATGAATCAGAGGTTGATCTGACAAGTGATTTCATCAATGAAGTATTAGGACAGGGGAAACATGATAATCAGTCTTTCTTTGCTTTCACTGCAACACCAAAACCGGAATCGTTAGAAATGTTCGGTACAAAAGAGTATCTACCAGGAAGAACAGAGCCGATATACCGTCCTTTCCATGTATATTCCATGAGACAAGCTATCGAAGAAGAATGTATTCTTGATGTACTGTCAAATTATACTACTATTAAAGAGGCCTTCAAACTTATTAAAGTCTCGAAGGATAATCCAGAGTTAATAGAGGGACCAACTTCAAAAGCACTTGTTAAGTATTATAAGAAGCATGGATACACGATAACTCAAAAGACGGAAATGATAATGACAAATTTCCTTGAGAACGGTAGATACCAAATTGGTGGCAAAGGAAAGGCGATGGTAGTAGCTGATAGTCGTGCAAATGCTGTCAGGTATTATTTGGCAATAAAACAGTATATCAAAGATCATCCTGATGAAACAGTCGGAACTGACGTGATGATAGCATTCTCCGGAGAAGTAAAACTCGATGAATTTCAATCGGAGAAACCTTTTACTGAAGCTACAATGAATAAAGATAGTAAAGGAAAATATATTACTTCAGATAAAGTCTTTCGGAAGGTATTCCATTCAGATCAATACAATATTCTGGTAGTTGCAAATAAATATCAGACTGGATTTGACGAACCACTGCTGCATTCAATGTACGTTGACAAAAAGCTTTCAGGCATCAATGCAGTACAGACGTTATCAAGGCTCAATCGCACGACATCAGGTAAAACTAATATATTTGTCCTGGATTTTGAGAATACATCGGAAGAGATTAAGAAAGCTTTTTTGCCTTATTATGAGACAACAATTCTTGAGGGAAATACAGATGTAAATACCGTATATGATTTAAGAGCTAAGATTGCTTCATTTATGCTTTACAGCTTTGATGATGTTGATCGATATGTGGACTTCATGAAGAAAACACAGACTTCAACTTCACTCGGAAAGCTTACAGCCTTGCTTGTGCCAATCATTAATCGATATAAGGAATTATCTGAGGATGAGCAGTATACATTAAGTGAGTATATTAAACGTTTCAATCATGCATATGCTTTTATTACACAACTTGTAAGAATGCATGATGAGGAATTGTTCAAAGAGTATCAGTTCACAAACAATCTAATCAGGCTGCTTCCGAGATCCAAAACAGAACTAATTGATGTTGAAGACAAGATTAAGCTTGAATATGCTTCATTAACTGAATCCTTTAAAGGAGCAATTATTCTTGATGAGAAGGCTCCGATTTTTGTTCCTAAGAATGATACCGAGCCCAGAAAGCCAAATAAAAAGCAGGACACTTTACAGAATATCATTAATAAAGTTAACGACCGGTTTAATGGCGAGTTCACGGAAAGTGATAGAGTTATTATCGAGGGAATCTATCGTATGTTTATGAATGACAGCGATGTGAGAAAGTTCAAGAAGTATGCAAAGGACAATTCAACAGAGATGTTTGTAAAGTCACTGTTTCCAGATAAGTTCAAGGAAATAGTTACACAGTGCTTCCTTGAAAATAATGATTCGTTCCAAAAGTTATTTAATGACCCGGATTTTTATCAAAAAGTTCAGGATGAAATGGCAAAGGAATTGTATAAGAGTTTGAGAACGGAATAATTTAATACTGTATTTAAAGTGTTTATGAATTGGGCATCGTGTCCAATATAAAAATCAGGATAGAGGATATAAAGTCCTCTATGCACATCTGAAGTATAATAAAACAGAAGATATTGCTAAGAAAATTAACAAAGCATTCGAGGTTATACTGTTCCGTCAAGACTGTTAACAGCCCGGCGTACAGTGTCACACAGTTCCTTATCATTTACGGTCACATCATATATGCTATTGCAGATGAATGGAAGATGATAATATCTATATTGAAAAAAACTATCATCTCTTGTATAATTAAATCTCCGGTTTATAAGGCTGCCGGAGAATATGATATTACGACAGAACGAGGGAGATTAGAACTATGAAAAAGAGATTCAAAGCTTTATTCGCCGTAATTTTAGCCGTATCAGTAATTATCGGTGGATCTACGATTTCATTTGCAAGAACAAAAAAGGCATACGGAATATCCAGCAAGGTTACACCGGGTATGTATGAGGCATTTATCGGAACACTCAGAGCACATGCAAATGAGACTCCGGGTACTCTTTACAGCACAGGTATAGTTTGTTCACCTGATGATTTTGAGATGATGCGTGAATCACTGAGACATCTTTTCCTCGGTGAACAGCATGTAGCGATCGTTCTTAATACTACGGGTGCTTCAAACGGATACATAGGTGATTATGATGATATTCCGGGTAAGGAACATACATTTACAGCCAAGTTCTCAAACCCGGCAGGACTTCCGCCGACCATATATGTAGGCTTCATTCCGGGACATGATCCGGCTGCAATTATGGCTCAGCATGATGCAGCTGCAGCAGCTATGAATGCAGGTCTTGCAGGAGCTCCGGCAGGCAATCGTGAGTTTTATGAGTATGTGAGCAACTGGGTGGCAGGAAGAGGAGCGTATGTTGATAACGGAACTGATAAGAACCACTCGGCATATGGCTATGTAGTCGGGGGCGCAGGCGTATGTGAAGCCATTACAGCAGCATATCAGTATATGTGCTGGGCAAGAGGCAAGGAGTGTCTGTTTGTTCTTTCTGACTCCGGCACACATTCCTTCAATGCGTTCCCGATCGACGGGGTATGGTATGCAGCAGATATTACAGAGTTTAAGAATGGAAATGTTCCCGCTGTCTACCAGGCACCGGCAGCACTGGCAGGAATGCTCAGCGAACCGTTTTTTACAAATTGAAATAAAGAACATCAGCTCTTTTGAGCCCCATTTGTTCAAAATTGTATCATTATATGTACAATAAATCAATGCGCAATTGTAATAAAAAATCAGACCCTTTTTCGTCTGTTCTGTCAATGGATTTTTCGCTGCAGAGGGTGTATCCTATGTACAACACAAGAGAAAGAAAAAAGCTTGTGATAGGATAAAGAAAACCGAATAGAGAAAGGCAGGAGGTATAATCCGATGGCAACGAAACGCTAAGGGCTCGGTACTAATGTAAAGAAATTAGTATCGGGCCCTTACCATTTATTCCGACACGATACCGTATCCTGCCAAATCGTTTATGACATTCTTTAAATCATTCCCGGCCGTTTCGGCATCGACCTCATATGTATCGGTGATCTTGCTGACCATTTCTTCGAACGTTATTCCGGGATTTGCCTCGATAGTCGAGAAAATAAAAGCCGATACTTCATTCAGAGCAACCGCTCCGTCAAATGTCGAGATTCTTTCGCCTGCCGGCATGATTACCTGTTCTCCCGCAACTTCGCGGAGAACGAAACCGTCGTTGATTTTCATTATCTGGTCCTTTCTATTGTTCATCCAATCAATCAATCAATTACTCAATTAATCAATTTCCACAGACGCATCACTGATTCTTCATCCGGTCCGGAAACGGCCCTGTATACGCATGTCTGCGCCAACAGTTTTTTCAGGTTGGACATAGCCCGCACGGCTAAGTCCGTATCCCACATGGGAAGAAAAGTCTGTGAAACCGTATTTTTATATGAGTCCTTCTCATCCAGTCTGTCAAGAGATTCATGTCTGTCAGCGTCTGCGCATTCATCCAGTCTTCTGACCGCAAGAATAGAATGAAGGGGAGCCTTTACGGATAAGTGAACACCTTCTTTACCGTCCCACGGCATACCGAATGCGGCCGGAGTCCTGCAGTCAAGCAAAGGACGGTCACCGCTTATCAGTGAGAAACCGGTGTCTTTCATGGCACGGCACAGAGCAGCTGCACGGGTGGACTTGCCTGTCCCCGAAGGTCCGGTAAAACACACGGCTCCTAAAGGTGTATTTATACATGATGAGTGAAATGTGATCTTATCCTCTAAAATGAGACGGCTTTCTATGGCAAGCCGCAGCAGGTGTTCAAGCCCGCAGCCGGGAACGGCGGACGCCGAAGTATATTTTTTATCGACATAAAGAATCGCAGGCTGCTGCGCCACGCTGCGCGAATCGCCGCAATCGGGAACATTTGCCTTAAATAAGAATCCTCCGTCTGTCTTCGAGACGGAAAACTGTTCCTGATTTATGGTAAATTCACGGCTTTCCGGCACAGAAAACTCCGCGGGTCTGCAGAAGTCTATTCTGAATATTCTATCCGCAGCGGGGCCGTCAGCATTTTCCTTTATGAAGTTTCCGTAATCGGGTCCGGGACCGGCTGTGGTGAATACCGTAAGACCCGCAATATCATACTGCATCATAATCAATATAATAACCCTGCGGGAAGGCCGAGTCAACTTCGGTGTATGCCGTACCCCTTTCAGCTTTTGCATATAAATGGTACAATAAACATAGTTCGGTTTCTATGGAAGGAGGCGGATATGGAAAACGTAACTCTCGATATGATATTTGATGCAAAAAATGCGCTTAAAGGCATCATCGATTATACACCGATACTGTCATCGGAGAAGATGAACAGCAATATATATTTCAAAGCGGAGAATCTGCAGAAGACGGGATCATTCAAGATCAGAGGTTCATATAACAAGATCCGCACTCTGACGGACGAGGAAGCGGCAAGAGGAATAATCGCCTGCTCATCCGGAAATCATGCCCAGGGAGTTGCTCTGTCTGCGACGAAACGCGGGATCCGGTCGATCATCTGCATGCCCGAGAGTGCACCTAAGCAGAAAAGGAATGCTACGGCCGGTTACGGAGGAGAGGTTGTGCTTGTGCCCGGAGCTTATGATGATGCCGCGGTCGAGGCAGAGCGTCTTGTAAAAGAAAAAAACTATATGATGATTCATCCTTTCAGTGATCCTTATGTTATTGCGGGACAGGGAACGATAGGACTGGAGATACTGGAACAGATGCCGGATGTGGAACAGGTCATAGTTCCCGTGGGAGGCGGAGGCCTGATCAGCGGAATCGCACTTGCAATAAAGTCTCTGAAGCCGGGCTGCAGAGTCATAGGCGTTCAGGCACTTAAAGTTCCGTCAATGTACGGTTCGGTTGCGGCGCAGAAAATCATCACGGTAAAGGACAATCCTACGCTCGCAGACGGAATACATGTGCTGACTCCGGGCATGCTGACATTTGACATGGTAAACAGGTATGTCGATGATATCATGATCGTTACGGAGGAAGAGATAGCGGGAGCGATGGTATGCCTGCTTGAATGCCCGAAGATAGTTGCTGAGGGCGCGGGAGCTGCAAGCACGGCGGCGTTTATGTTCGGTAAAGTCGATACATCTCTGAAGACTGTTTGTGTCGTATCAGGGGGAAATGTTGACATAACGCTGCTGGACAGGATTATCACGGACGGAATCCATACATTTCGTAAATAAAGATTTGTGAGGGACAGCTGTTGATACTATACGAGAATACAGTTGCAAATTTCAGGAAAGATATTGATAACCGCACGCTGATGAAATATATCATCAGTGAGTATGAGTATGCGATGAAAGAGACCGTCGATCCGCTGCTTAAGGCAAGATGGAAATATATGATGGTCATATTGGGCGAGTTAGTGTATTTCGGAACGGAGATTAATGATGACTGCGGAATAAGACTGGATTTCTATGACGGAGCAGACAGGCAGGATGTTGTGCTGATTCTGGCATCCGGGTCCGACAGTGTCAGCAACGTTCTTGTGGTGGATCTTATTCCATGGGAAGAAGTGCGCATGTGCGACGAAGAAGACATGGTCTGGTATGATGAAGGTATCGGGGAAGGCGAACAGAAAACCGTGCATCCGTCCTTCCAGCTTGCCGCGACGAGCCTGATACTGTCGGCAGGTCTGGAGGATGATTCGCTGAATATTAAGAACATGGCACTGCTCTATGACTGCGAGTATACGAGAGACAGGGATATAGTGTCGCATTACAAGAAGGAACTGACGGAGCAGTTTCCGGTATATTATATTAATCAGCTTGATAAGGTAACCGGGTATGTGAAAGAGATAATCTCAGCCGGAAACGGTAAGGATGTACTAAGAAGAATCAGGCTGATCGGCAGCGGCGGCGGAAGGAACAGTAATCTGATGTATCCCGAACAGAAAAAGATATTCTCCACCGTACGGAATTATCTGACGGATGATGAAGTCGCCTGGTTTATTATAAAGAATCCGAGCGGTACCGGCGGAAGTACTCTGCTCAATGAGATACACAGAGAGGCGGAGAATCTGAATAAAGAAATAGTACTCATCGATAAGGATGAAACGGCAGTGCCGGAGGAATTCCCTGCAGACAGGGTTGTGGTATGGCTTTACGATGATTACGAAGATGAAGAACTGATTCAGAAAGCAAAAGAGATTGCGGAAGAAAAGAAGATATATGTTCATAATCTTAAACTTGATGAAGCCGTGGGTCTGTCGGACGGAGGAAAGGGACTTAACTGGATCCGGAGATATCTGAACATGGGAACGGACAGGAAGCTTGAATGGGATCCGGAGCAGTATACGATAGTTATTACGGATACGGCAGAGGAGCTTCCGGACAGAAAGGGTTACGCAAGTGTAATCATCAAAAGCAATATTTACATGGATCCTGAGACGGGAGAGATCTGCGGAAGCAAAGCCGCGATGAAGGCCGTATACCGACGGATTTCAAAAGGAAGAAAGGGTGTCTATATATATGCAGAGGATCCGGTGCTTCGCGAATATCTCAAAAAGGGAGTGCAGGACGCAGAGAATAAGTACAGCTGGCTTAAGGAGTATATATCATATTATGAGATGAACGAGGAACAGCTTCAGGAAGCACAGACAGGTGCACTGAAGAATGAGACTGTTCATGGAAAATACGCGAGGCAGGCGATAAAGTACATGGGGCAGCCGGCGTGGGATAAGCTGGACGATCAGTCAAAGAACTGGATTGTGTCGGGACTGCTGGCATACCATGATATGAAGAAATACGATCAGCTGCTGGATTTCTCGGGAGTAGTCATCTCCATATGCAAGGCAGTTGAGACCGAGATAGGAAGGAGATTTTTCGGAAGATACAGAGAGTATCTTATCGGTAAATACGGAAACGATGCGGCAGACAGGGCCCCGTTTGCGATGACTGAAGAGAGAAGGGGCGGCGGGCGCCGGGCATTTCTCAACGATAAGGCATTCGGACTCGGAAAGATGCCGGCAATTACCGGTATAGGAAGGGACGGAAAGATCTCCGCGTATGCCTGGAATGAATTCAGCGCCTACTGCACGGATGAGCTGCTTATCAATCCGGAAAGAAGCCGTGATACTATCGAGGAGCACATAGAATATACGGAAAAGATAAGACTCGATTACCGGAATCAGGCCGCGCACGGAAAGAGCATGGATGTGGTACAGGCCAAGGACTGCATTGATTACGTGGTGGGAATCATGCATAAATTAGGAATCATGCTCGATGCATACAGGTTTTGATGTGTTTTTGCCGCGATAATGTGTTATTATAATATAAGCAATTTTTAAGGAGATAGATCATGATAGACATAGAGATTCTGAACAAACTGAACGCGCCTTCGAAAGAAGAACGTCTGGCCAATCTTAAGAAGATAGCAGCGGAAACGGAATTCCCGCCGGTAGTTCCCGAGTATATTAACAACCATATCCATACAATATATTCGTTCTCACCGTATTCCCCGACTGCTGCAATATATGCATCCCGGATGGAGGGACTGAGCACGGCGGGTATCATCGACCATGATTCGATATCCGGTGCAAGAGAGTTCCTTGAGGCGGCAGAGATTGCGGGCATACCGGCTACGATCGGTATGGAGTGCCGTGCTTCGATGGACGGTACATCTATGGAGGGCAGAAAGACAAACAATCCGGATCAGGACGGAGTCAGCTATATGACTATCCAGTCCGTTCCGCACGATAAGATAGATGAGGTAAATGCTTTCTTCAGGCCGTACCGCGCCGCAAGGGGAGAGAGAAACCGCAGGATGGTTGCAAAGATCAATGAGCTTTTAGGGATTGATCTTGACTATGACAGAGATGTGCTTCCGCTGTCCATGGCACATGAGGAAGGCGGAGTGACCGAGCGTCATATCATGTTTGCGCTTGCAAGGAAAATGATGGCAAAAGTCGGAAAAGGTCAGGCCATGGTGGATTACCTCAGAGGCATCGGAATTCCGCTGAATGAGAAACAGACGGCACAGATGCTGGATCTTGAGTATCCGTTCTATGATTACGATCTTCTCAGCATACTGAAGGGCGAGTTTGTACCGAAGATATTTATCAATGCAGCAGACGAATGCCCGAATGTAAAGGATGTGGTGGCACTCTGTGACAGAGTGGATGCGCTTCTTTGCTATGCTTATCTCGGCGATGTAACATCATCGGTTACCGGAGACAAGAAAGCAGCCAAGTTCGAGGATGATTATCTTGAGGAAGTGATACAGTGTCTTAAAGACAACGGAGTAAAGGCCGTGACATACATGCCTACAAGAAATACGCCGGAGCAGCTCAAGCGTCTGCGCAGGCTCTGTGACGAGAACGGGCTTTTCCAGGTATCAGGAGAAGATATCAACGGCCCGCGCCAGTCATTTATCATAAGAGCTATGGAGAATCCAGAATTCTCAAATCTTATAGATGCAACATGGAAACTTATAGATCATGAAAACAAAGGAACAAAAATCTGTTAACAATAAAAAACAGAAAAGGAGTCTTCTATGAGCAAGGAACTGAATTTGATGGCATTTGATCTTGGTGCGAGCAACGGACGTGCCATGGTGGGAAAGTTTGACGGTGATACCATCAGACTTTCGGAGTTTCACAGATTTGAAAACGGCATCGTTGATATTTTGGGAGTGGGATACTGGGACACCACGAAGCTGTATGCCGAGATGGCAAAGGGATTTGCGGCAGCGAAGAAAGAGGGCATAACTCCGGACTGCTTCGGAATCGACACATGGGGCGTTGATTACGGTCTGCTTGATAAGAACGGACGTCTCCTCGGCAATGTAATCAGCTACAGAAATTCGGTTGATGCGGATATGGAGGAGGCTTTTAAAGTCGTACCGCAGAGAGAGATCTTTGACAGGACCGGAATAGCAAGCTGCAATTACAATACGCTCTTCCAGCTTTATGCAAGAAAGCGCATCAGCGATACGGCTCTGGAAAATGCCGACACTTTCCTCATGCTTCCCGATCTCTTGGGATATTTCCTTACAGGAGAGAAACGGAACGAGTATACCATCGCTACTACAAGCATGATGATAAACTACAAGACCAAAAACTGGGACAAAGAATTAGTTTCAAAATTCGGAATCTCTGCAGACATATTCCCGCAGCTGGACCGTGCAGGACAGTTGAGAGGAAAGCTTCACAAGGCTCTTGCAGACGAGTTAGGTATCAATCAGGTTAATTTCGCAGCGGTAGGCTGTCATGATACGGCATCCGCTGTTGCAGCCATTCCGGGAGAGGGCAGCTTTGCATTTTGCTCAAGCGGAACATGGTCACTGTTCGGAGTTGAGACACCGCAGGCAATCGTTGATGATAATGTATTCAATTCCAACTTCGCAAATGAAGGTACGGTTCAGGGCGGCTGCCGTCCGCTTAAGAACATCATGGGCATGTGGATCATTCAGGAATGCCGCAGGAACTGGATCAAGGAAGGCAAGAATTATTCATGGAACGATATCGTGGAACTTGCACTTCAGGAGAAGCCGCTTGTCAGCATTATCGATCCCGACTACGGAGAGTTCTTCAATCCGGGCAACATGCCGCAGAGGATCCGTGATTACTGTAAGAAGACAGGACAGCCTGTACCGGAAAATGACGGACAGATTGCAAGATGTGTTTACGAGAGTCTGGCACTTAAGTACAGATGGGCACTTGAAAGACTTGAGGAGATCAAGGGCATGCCTATCGATACACTCAACATCGTAGGAGGAGGAATCCAGAACAAGTTCCTCAACAGGTGTGTGGCAGATGCAACGGAAAGAAGAGTTATTACAGGACCTATCGAAGGCGCTGCAATCGGAAACTGTCTGATGCAGGCAGTGGCATTGGGCGAGCTCAGCGGCATAGAGGAAGTACGCGAAGTCGTACGCCGCTCGGAGAAGCCGGATGTTTATGAACCGCAGCCGTCGGAAGCATGGCGTGAAGCATACGGGAAATTACTTAATTTATTATAAATGAAGAAAGAAGGCGTAGTAATGGATAAGAGTTTTGCAGCAAAGATAGCACCTGCATTCAGAGGAGTAACGGGTGCGGTAACAGTCTGATTTACGGAAGGCGCACAGGAAGGCACAAAGATTGCCGGCAGCGATATCGAAGAGGTATATGAGAACCTTAAGAGCGCAGCAGACGAGACAAAGGTTTATGTTGAGGGTGTGGGAACATTTGAGGCAGTAAAGTCAGGAAAGACCGGACGCTGCGCAAACAAGATTTCCATCGTTACAGGCTCGGCTCAGGGATTCGGATTCGGTATTGCATCGGCTATGGTTGCCGAAGGTGCATACATGGTTTACTGTGACCTCAATATCGAGCTGGCACAGCAGAGAGCAGACGAGGCAAATGCAAAATACGGCGCAGGAACAGCTGTAGCTATCAAGGTTGATGTTTCCAACGAGGAGTCGGTAGAGAATCTTATCAACGAAACAGTACTTGCATTCGGCGGACTTGATGTTTTCGTAAATAACGCAGGTGTTGTACGTTCAGGCCCTGTTGAGGAGCTTTCACTTAAGGATTTCACATTCGTTACCAATATCGATTACATCGCATACTTTACATGTGTTAAGTATTGTGTTGCTCCGATGAAGATAGAGAAGGGATTTGCACCGGGCAAAATGTTCGACATCATCCAGATCAATTCCAAGTCAGGACTGGAGGGATCAAACAAGAACTCTGCATATGCAGGAGCCAAGTTCGGAGGTATCGGACTTACACAGAGCTTCGCGCTTGAGCTTGCACCGTTCGGTATCAAGGTCAATTCGATCTGTCCGGGCAACTTCCTTAACGGACCGCTGTGGTCAGATCCCGAGAAGGGACTGTTCGTACAGTACTTCAAGGCAGGCAAGGTACCGGGTGCCAAGTCCGTAGAGGATGTCCGCGCATTTTACGAGGCAAAGGTTCCGCTCGGAAGAGGCTGCGAAACCACAGATGTAAACCGCGCAATCTACTATCTGCTTGAGCAGGAGTATGAGACCGGTCAGGCACTGCCCGTTACAGGCGGCCAGGTAATGCTGAACTGATTTAAAAAAGTACACCAGGGACTGTCCCTGGTGTACTCTGTATTTTTTTTATACAATGAACACTAGGGACTGTCCCTGATGTACTTTTTGTGGAATATGTTATACAATTAACTGTAATGGCTTTTATTTTTCAACAATTTATATGAAGGAGTAATTATTATGGCAGCAGGAAAGAATCGTTACATCGGTGATTATCCGGTTATCGGTATTCGCCCTATTATTGACGGACGTCAGGGTCCTCTCAAGTTAAGAGACAGCCTTGAGGATCAGACAATGGCAATGGCTAAGGCAGCAAAGAAGCTTTTTGAAAAGAACCTGTTCTATTCAAACGGTCAGCATGTTAAGGTTGTTATCGCAGATCATTCAATCGGACGTGTTCCCGAGTCTGCAGCCTGCGCAGAGCAGTTCAGAAAGGAAGGTGTTTCGATCACTCTTTCTGTAACACCTTGCTGGTGCTACGGTTCAGAAACCATGGATATGGATCCTATGACCATCAAGGGTGTATGGGGATTCAACGGAACAGAAAGACCGGGTGCGGTTTATCTTGCATCAGTTCTTGCAACACATGCCCAGAAGGGACTCCCGGCATTTGGTATTTACGGACATGAAGTACAGGACAGAGATCAGGTTACGGATATTCCGAAGGACGTTCAGGAGAAGCTTTTAAGATTCGGACGTGCTGCTGTCGCTGTAGCTACTATGCGCGGAAAATCATATCTTCAGATCGGTTCGGTTACCATGGGTATCGGCGGATCCATCATGGATCAGGCATTCATGGAGGAATACCTCGGACTTCGCGTAGAGTCGGTTGATGAAGTTGAGATTCTTCGCCGTATGGAAGAAGGAATCTATGACAAGAAGGATGTTCAGAAGGCTCTTGAGTGGACAAAGAAACACTGCAAGGAAGGCAGAGACGACAACCCGAAGTCAGTTAAGTTCTCAAAGGCTGAGAAGGAGAAACAGTGGGAGTTCACAGTTAAGATGTACTGCATCATCAAGGATCTTATGTGCGGCAACCCGAATCTTCCGAAACAGTTTGATGAGGAAATGCTTGGCCATAACGCTATCGTTGCCGGATTCCAGGGACAGAGACAGTGGACAGATCATTGGCCAAACTGCGATTATCCGGAGGCATTCCTTTCATCTACATTTGATTATCAGGGAGCACGTGAGCCGTATACACTGGCAACAGAGAACGATGTTCTTAACGGACTCGGAATGCTGTTTATGAGACTGCTTACAGGCCGTGCATCAATCTTTGCGGATGTTCGTACATACTGGTCACCGGAAGCTACAAAGCGCGTGACAGGATATGAGTTCGAAGGACATGCAAAAGAGAACGGCGGTAGCATCCATCTTCTTAACTCAGGTGCAGCATGTCTTGACGGAAACGGCGAGGCTGTTGATGCAAAGGGCAACCACCTTATGAAGAGATGGTGGGAAGTTACAGACAAGGATATCGAGGCTATGACCAAGGCTACAGTATGGTGCGAGGCAGGCTTTGACAACTTCCGCGGCGGCGGCTTCTCATCTCACTGGAATACATATTATGAGTTCCCGTGCACTATGATAAGACTTAACCTTGTTAAGGGTCTCGGACCTGTTCTTCAGATAGCTGAAGGATGGACTGTTCCGCTTCCTGAGAAGGTAAATGATACACTTATGGAGAGAACAAATCCGACATGGCCGTGCACATGGTTCACACCTCGCTGCGATCATGTAAAGGGAAGCCCGTTCGAGGATGCATATTCAGTTATGAACAACTGGGGAGCAACCCACGGCGCTATCTGCTACGGACACGTAGGAGCAGACCT
>JAGHSD010000004.1 GCA_018066045.1 Candidatus Darwinimomas equi
GATGATCCTGATCTTCATGGCAGCGGGAATCTTTACAGGAGTAGTAGGAAGAAACGGAGCCAACTCTGTAGCATATTTCCTGCTTTCAATCGTTCCGGCGAAGTTTGCGGTTGCAATGCTTTTTGTAATTGCCTGCCTGGTATCCATATCCATGGGATCATCGGTCGGCACTATCTCACTTATTACACCTATCGCAGTGGCAGTATCCAGAGCCTCAGGCTTTGATATGGCGCTTTGCGTAGCAACGGTAGTAGGCGGTTCAATGTTCGGAGACAATCTTTCATTCATATCCGATACGACTATCGCGGCCTGCAACGGACAGGGCTGTGAAATGAAGGACAAGTTCCGCGAGAACTTCGCAATCGCGTTGCCGGCGGCTATCATCACGCTTATACTGATCCTTGTTCTGTCACTTAACACATATAAGGGTCAGGCTGTAAATGAAGGCTATAACCTGGTTCAGATCATACCGTATCTTCTGGTGCTTATAGGCGGTATCGTAGGAATTAACGTATTCATCGTACTGCTTATCGGAATAGTATCAGGTTCGGTCATAATGCTTCTTACAGGAGCAATCGCTCCGACAGAGCTGCTTTCAAGCATGGGCAGCGGCGCAGCAGGAATGTTCGAGACAACTATGGTAGCCATCCTTGTATCAGCGATATGCGCGCTCATAAAAGAGTATGGCGGATTTACATCGCTTCTTAACTTCATCAAGAAGGTATTCAAGGGGAAAAAACTCGGACAGTTAGGAATCGGACTTTTAGTCGGAGCTATGGATATAGCAACAGCCAATAACACGGTTGCCATCGTTATGGCGAACCCGATTGCAAGAGATATGTCCAAGGACTATGGAATCAGCAGCAAGAAGACAGCATCCATACTGGATACATTCTCATGCGTATTCCAGGGCATCATACCTTACGGAGCCCAGATGCTCGTAGCTGTATCTGCGGTAAACGAAATGAACGGGGAGATCAGCGCATTCCAGATAATGCCGTATCTTTTCTATCCATTTATCTTGCTAATCAGCTCACTTGTGTTTATATTTATTATTGACAGAAAATAAAGAGTGAAAAACTCTTCGAAATTAATAAGTGTTAGGGTATTTTACGGAGGAAAAATATGGACGGAAATGTAAGACCTGAGAACATGGAAAGAATTACAAACAAGGCACTGGCAGATGCATTCATCGAAGAACAGGTGAAGGCAATCAAAGAACAGGTAGGAGACGGAAAAGTACTTCTGGCACTTTCAGGCGGTGTGGATTCATCAGTATGCGCTGCGCTTATCATGAAAGCAATAGGACAGCAGCTGGTATGTGTTCATGTAAATCATGGACTTCTCAGAAAAGGTGAGCCTGAGCAGGTTATCGAAGTATTCAGAAACCAGCTTCAGGGCAATCTCGTATATGTTGACGCAACTGACAGATTTCTTGATAAGCTTGCAGGAGTTGACGATCCTGAGACAAAGAGAAAAATCATCGGCAAGGAATTCATCGATGTATTCGTAGAAGAAGCAAAGAAGCTTAACGGAATCAAGTTCCTCGGACAGGGAACCATCTATCCGGATATCCTTGAATCAAAGGACGGAATCAAAGCTCATCACAATGTCGGAGGACTTCCGGGGGAGCTTAACTTTGAACTCGTAGAGCCTGTGAAGCTTCTCTATAAGGACGAAGTTCGTCAGGTCGGCAAGGCACTCGGACTTCCGGAGGGCATGGTTGAACGTCAGCCGTTCCCGGGACCGGGACTCGGTGTACGCTGCGTAGGAGCTATCACACGCGACAGACTCGAAGCAGTAAGAGAATCAGATGCGGTACTTCGTGAAGAATTTGCTGCTGCAGGCCTTCA
>JAGHSD010000064.1 GCA_018066045.1 Candidatus Darwinimomas equi
AAATTATACTAAAATTAAGGTGTTTTTGCTATGCTTAATGGGAGGTTTAAGATATAATATATTACACAGAGCAGTGCACAGCCACGGAATATAAGATGCATCATGCCTGCATTGCAATGCGAATAACTTACAGGAAAACATGGTTATGAATAACTCAGACAATTCAGCAAAATGGCAGACTTTCGCAATGTTCTGTGCTATCGCAGGGCTTGTCGTGAATTTGCTTATGCTCAGCATATCCGGTATCCCGCTCAGTGTTCCCCTCGGAATCTTCGGCATCGCTTTCGCGGTTCTCAGTAAAGATCCGGGCGGACATATCACTTCCAAGGGCCGTACCGCGCTGATTCTTTCTGTCATCGCGCTGATTTTCGGATTTCTTATTTACTGGCTCACGCTCATCACGACAGCCACGATGGCCGACCCGGTAAAATCCAAAAAAGTATTTGAGATGTTAAACTCACTCAAGGATCAGATGCCCGCCGAGATGCAGGACATGTTCCGCCAGGCCGGCATCCCGCTGGAGTAAAAAGAACACTAGGGACTGTCCCTAATGTACATTGTACGGAAAAAATACAAAGAACACCGGGGACTGTCCCTGATGTACACAGACAAGGAGCGTGTCTTATGAAGAAAATTATAATCACACTGATTTTGGCGTGTATCGCAACGGCAGCTGTTGCAATGACTGCATTCGCAGGATCGTGGGAAGGCAGCAACGAAAAAGGCTGGAAATGGAAAATGGATAACGGCAAGTATGTTATCAGTGCATGGGAATGGGTGGATGACAATGGTGACAACCGCTTTGAATGCTATTACTTCGGACCTGACGGTATCTGTGCACAGAATACTGTTATCGATGGTTATCCGGTAAATTTAACCGGTGCCTGGACAGATAAAGACGGCAATGTTCAGATCAAGGTCGGTGCCGGTCCGGGTGGAGCTGATGCAAAGGCTACAGAAAAGGCCAAGAGAGATAACACTTCTCTCGATGAGTATACAGCCAAGCTGACATACACCGGTGTTTACGGCACGGAAGTTGCCAAAATTCATTCTGACGGATCAACAAAGATCATCTTTGATGTGACTATCCCCATGACAGCTGCCGAAGCAACACCGCAGCTTATGAAGGAAAAATACTACAGCGATGAGCATTTCAAAGTAATGCAGCTTATTGCCAATGATGCCCTTGCTTTCTACGGAGCATCAAGAGAAGTTCAGGAAAACATCTATTCCAGCGATGGCCAGCTGGTATACAGCTATACATATTCCGGAAGACCATCTCTTGGTTAATGTGAACACCGGGGACAGTCCCTGATGTTCATTGTACGGAAAAAATACAAAGTACACTAGGGACTGTCCCTGATGTACATTGTACAAAAAAAATACAAAAAACCGGGGACAGTCCCCGGTTTTTTTACAGCTTAGCATGCATATTTCTGTAGTACATATCAAGTATGGTTATCGCAGCCATGGCCTCGACTACGACCGCTGCCCTCGGTGCGATGCAGAGGTCATGCCTTGCATTTCCCCTTGTGGGAGTGGGCTTGAATGCTGCGTTGATGATGATCGGCTTTCCGTTTGAGATACCGCCCAGAATACCGCCGGCATTTAACTCTTCCTCATCATTACACTGTGAGCCCAGCATATGTGCCGCCATGAATCCGGCACCTATCTCTACGCCTTTGACTGCTCCGATGCTCATAACTGCTTTCGCAAGTTCCGCATCAAGCTTGTCAAATACCGGCTCGCCCAGGCCTGCGGGACATCCTTTGATCACGCATGTCACTACTCCGCCTACACTGTCTCCGGCCTTTGCAATCTCTTTAAGATACTTTTCAAGATATCCTTTATTATCTTCTACCGGAATCTCCCCTATGCTCTGAACAAATGCTTCTACTTCAATTCCCAGCTCCTCAAGCAGTTTTGCGGCTATGGCTCCGGCTATGACTCTTCCTGCGGTCTCCCGCCCCGAAGCTCTGCCTCCACCGTGCCAGTCACGGATTCCGTACTTTTCCTGATATGTCATATCCGCGTGTCCCGGCCTGAAGGTATCCGGATCATAATCACTGTCATCGACATCTTCATTTTCTATCATGACCGAAATCGGAGTACCTGTCGTATAACCGCTGAACACACCTGAAAGAATGCGGCATCTGTCCGATTCCCTGCGCTTTGAAGAGGACATGTCATCTCTCCCCGGACTTCTGCGATCCAGCCAGGGCTGAATATCTTCCTCGGACAGCTTAAGTCCCGCCGGGCATCCGTCAATGACTGCACCTATTGCTTCCCCATGGGACTCTCCCCATGTCGTCACTCTGAAAATCTCTCCAAATGTTGAACCTGCCATAATATATTACTCCATATGTGAACACCAGGGACTGTCCCCGGTGTACTTTGTATTTTTTTCGTACAATGTACATTAGGGACTGTCCCTGGTGTACTTTTTATGCCTCGCCCATTGCTTCCTTGTATGCCTTTAAAGCGGCTTTCTGTGCTGCCGTCATGGTCGTCGGAACCTGAACGACAAGTGTTATGTAATGATCTCCTCGCATGTTCTTGCTGCGCAGAGACGGAACACCCTTGCCCTTGAGTCTTACCTTGGTATCTGTCTGCGTACCTGCCTTGACCTCGTACTCAACTTCTCCGTCGATGGTTCTGACTCTTATCGGTCCGCCGAGTGCAGCCTTTGAAAAGCTGATGGGAACCGTTGAGAAAATGTTAACGTCCTGCCGCTTGAATATCGGGTGCTGACTTACAACAACTTCTACAAGCAGATCACCTCTCGGTCCGCCGTTTGCTCCGGGCTCGCCTGCTCCCGAAAGTCTTACGCTCTGTCCGTTGTCGATTCCCGCAGGGATGGTAACCTTGAAGGTCTTGCGTGTTGTCCTGTATCCTGTTCCGCGGCATGCCGGGCATTTTTCCTTAATGACTTTACCCGTTCCGTGACAGTCGGGACACTCGGCAACATTCTGAACTGTTCCGAATATCGACTGCTGAGTATATACTATGCGGCCCTGTCCCTTGCATTTGGTACAGGTCTCAGGCTGTGTTCCTGCTTTGGATCCTGTTCCGTGACAATCCGCACATTCTTCACGGTAATTGACCGTAACTTCCTTCTCACATCCGAATACTGCTTCTTCAAAAGAGAGTCGCACCGAAGTACGTACGCTCGCACCGCGCATCGGCTGATTGGTTCTTGCACTGCGGCCTCCTCCGAAACCACCGAATCCGCCGCCGAATCCGCCGAAGCCTCCTCCGAATCCGCCGCCGAAAAGATCGGCAAAAATATCACCGAAGATATCCTGGAATTCAGGGCTGTTCGGATCAAATCCGCCTGCTCCGCCCATGCCGTCAAATGCCGCATGACCGAACTGATCATACTGTTTTCTCTTCTCTGCATCCGAAAGGACCGCGTATGCTTCGCTGGCTTCCTTGAATTTCGCCTCTGCTTCCTTATCTCCGGGATTTGCATCCGGATGATATTTCTTGGCAAGTGCTCTGTATGCTTTTTTTATCGCTGCCTCATCGGCATCTTTCGGGACACCGAGGACTTCGTAATAATCTCTTTTTGTCTCTGCCATACTGTTTCCTGTTTACTTCCTTTAACCCGGCATCAGCTCCTCGGATGAGGAGCTGTGCTGAAAAATTTATTGTTTCGCATTATCTTTATATGGAAGTTATACTTCCTTAAAATCTCCGTCAACTACGTCGTCACCATACGGTGCCTGGCCGCCGTTACCCGGCTGTGCCTCTGTGAATCCGCCCTGCGGACCTGCACCCTGAGCTCCGCCTGCTGCCTGCTGCTGAGCCTGTGCCTGCTCGTAAATCTTCTGAGCGAGCGGCTGCATGCTGTTCATGAGTTTCTCTTTAGCTGCCTTGATGTCTGCAATCTGATCATCAGTTGCCTGATCGATCGGAGCTCTGCCGATAGCTTCCTTCAGTGAGTTGAGGTCTGCTTCAACAGTTGCCTTATCGGATTCGCCGATCTGTGTGCCTGCATCTTCAAGCGCCTTCTCAACCTGAGTTACCATAGCCTGAGCATCGTTGTACTCATCGATGTTCTCTTTGCGTTTCTTGTCCTGTGCCTCGAACTCTGCGGCTTCCTTAACAGCCTTCTCGATATCAGCATCACTCATATTGCTTCCTGATGTGATGGTGATATGCTGTTCCTTGCCTGTTCCGAGATCTTTGGCTGATACATTTACGATACCATTTGCATCGATGTCAAATGTAACTTCGATCTGCGGAACTCCGCGTCTTGCCGGAAGGATACCGTCAAGTCTGAACTGTCCGAGAGTCTTGTTGTCGCGTGCGAACTGACGCTCACCCTGTACTACATGGATATCAACTGCGCTCTGGTTGTCCTCAGCTGTTGAGAATACCTGGCTCTTCTTTGTCGGGATAGTTGTATTTCTCTCGATAAGTCTTGTTGCTACTCCGCCAAGTGTCTCGATTGAAAGTGAAAGCGGTGTTACATCAAGAAGGAGAACATCTCCTGCACCTGTATCGCCTGCTAACTTTCCGCCCTGGATACATGCACCGAGTGCTACACACTCGTCAGGGTTAAGTGTCTTGCTCGGCTCCTGACCTGTAAGTGCCTTAACCTTGTCCTGAGCTGCGATCATACGTGTTGAACCGCCGACAAGAAGTACCTTGCCAAGGTCAGCATTTGTAAGGCCTGCATCCTTCATCGCATTCTGAACCGGAACTGCTGTCTTAGCGATAAGATCCGCTGTGAGCTCGTCGAACTTTGCTCTTGTAAGAGTCATATCGAGATGCTTCGGTCCTTCACTTGTTGCTGTGATGAACGGAAGGTTGATATTTGTTGATGTTGCGCTTGAAAGCTCCTTCTTTGCCTTCTCTGCTGCTTCCTTAAGTCTCTGAAGAGCCATCTTGTCGCCTGAAAGATCAACGCCCTCTGCCTTCTTGAACTCGTCGATCATCCACTGTGTAACCTTGTTGTCAAAGTCATCACCGCCGAGACGTGTATCGCCGTTTGTTGCAAGAACTTCGATTACACCGTCACCGATTTCGATAAGTGATACATCAAATGTACCGCCGCCGAGATCGTAAACCATGATCTTCTGCTCTTTCTCGTTATCAAGACCGTATGCAAGTGCTGCGGCTGTCGGCTCGTTAATTATTCTCTTTACATCAAGACCTGCGATCTTTCCTGCATCCTTTGTTGCCTGACGCTGAGCATCGTTGAAATATGCCGGAACAGTGATAACTGCTTCCGTAACCTTCTCGCCGAGGTATGCCTCTGCATCTGCTTTCAGCTTCTGAAGGATCATAGCTGAAATCTCCTGCGGTGTATATGCCTTTCCGTCAATAGTTACTTTATAATCTGTACCCATATGTCTCTTGATTGAAGAGATGGTTCTGTCTGCGTTTGTAACAGCCTGACGCTTTGCCGGCTCTCCGACAAGTCTCTCGCCTGTCTTTGTAAATGCTACTACTGAAGGTGTTGTTCTTGATCCTTCACTGTTCGGGATTACTACCGGCTTTCCGCCTTCCATAACTGCTACACAGCTGTTAGTTGTACCTAAATCAATACCTATAATCTTTGACATAATCTTGTCCTCCTGTATATACTACTCAATATGTTTTTGTTTTAATGAAGTTACACGTAGACTAGGTTCACACTTCGTCTTAGGACTCGTGTTCACCAAGTTCCCGGTAACGACTTTCGTACTAGACTCGCTCTGCGTCTGCGACTTGAGTTCGTCAAGTACTCAATGTCAGTTCTTTACCTTAACCATACTTGGTCTGAGTAAAGTGTCTTTATACATATATCCTTTCTGTAATTCTTCTGTAACTATATTCTCTTCGCCTGAATCGCCCTCTTCATGCATCGCTGCATTGTGGATATTCGGATCAAATTCTTTTCCTACGCACTCGATGGCCTTTACTCCGGCATCCTCAAGGTTCTTAAGGAGCTGTTTGTAAACCATCTGCATTCCTTCCGCAAATGCGTCATCCGGCGCATTCACAAGTCCTCTTTCGAAATTGTCTATAGTCGGAAGTATCTTCTCAGCTATAGTCTTTGCGCCCATATCGTACATCTGGGCTTTTTCTTTTTCCGTACGCTTTCTGAAATTCTCAAACTCGGCAAGCTGACGTGTGTATTTGTCTTTCCATTCGTTTATCCTGTCATCAGAGCTTTCCGGTTTTTCGTTTTCAGCAGATTCCTTATCCGATACCTCGCCCTCAGGCTCAGCATTTTCCTTATCCTCGTTCACTGCTTCATCGGATTCTTCATCTTCGCCTGCGATCCCGTTTACGATATCTTCCGCAGTTTCAAAATCCGGTCTCTTGTTTTCATTGTCGTTTTTCCTGTTAAAGTTTTTGTCTTTTTTGCTCATTCTCTGTCCTTCTATATCCGGAATGTATCTTCGAGCTGTTTCATAACGCTCTTCAATGTTCCGAGTACTTTATCGTAATCCATTCTTTTCGGTCCGACTATTCCGATGGTTCCCGAGATTCCGCTGCCGAAATCATAATTTGCGGTTACCAGACTGCAGTCGCTCATATCGTGCATCGGAAGTTCTTCTCCGATATAAACCCTGATTCCTGCGTTCTCCGCATCTGCCGCGTAACCCTCGTTGATCTCGCCGAGCATTTGCCTGAGCTCGTCTTTTTTCTCAAACTGCTCTATCAGCATGCCTGCCGCGTCGCCGCCCGTAAGTTCGGGATACTTGAAAATGTTCGTCGCACCGCTGGTGTAGACCTCAAGCTCCTCTTCCTCATTATTGGTAAATGCTTCCGATATTTCAGTAAGCACCTGATCGATGACATCACTGTAATCTCCCGCATCGCTCCTGAGCTTCATGATGGTCGCAAGATTGATCTCGTTCATCGTAAGGCCCGTAAGTGATGTGTTGAGAAGCATGTTCAGCTCGCCGATCTCCTTCTCGGAGATGTCCTCGCTTATGGCGATGATCCGGTTGTTGATGATGTTGCCTTCAAATACCGTTGCAACCAAAATTCTGTTTTTCTCCATACGCGAGAGCTGAACGAATTTGATCTTGTTTCGTCTGCTGCTCGGTCCGGAGATCATCGTTGCGTAGTTGGTGTTTGCCGCAAGGAGCTTTGCCACGTGCTTAAGCACATATTCCAGACGGTCAACCCGCTTGTCCATCAGTTCCTTGTACTCGGTAAGCTGCGAGTCCTTCTCCTTCAGCTCGATATCCTTTTCCTTCATGATCTCGTCTACATAGAATCTGTAGCCCTTATCTGTCGGAACTCTTCCTGCGGAGGTGTGCGGCTGAACGATGTATCCCATCTCTTCAAGATCGCTCATCTCGTTACGGATCGTGGCACTGGATACCTGGAGGTTCGGAAGCTTGCTCAGCGTCCTGGAACCCACCGGCTCACCCGTTTCCATGTAACTGCGGATAATTGCTTTTAATATAGTAATTTTTCTCTCATCAAGTTCCATATTCTCATCAGACATCCTGTCCTGTCTGCTCTGTTAGCACTCACCGTAATCGAGTGCTAATCACTAACCATAGAATACTCCCTATACGGGGCTTTGTCAACAGGTAAATGTGAATTTTCTGTGTTTTTGTGAACACCAGGGACAGTCCCTATTGTACATTGTTCGAAAATAAATACAATGAACACCAGGGACTGTCCCTGGTGTTCTTCCCTGGTGTTCTTCTTACGATGCATTTACAAAACATTTAACTTGCTTGATTTATCAATAAACAGAGAATATAATGTAAAAACCTACAGAAAGTGGGAGAAAGGACTGACTATGAAGCTTAAAATCTTTGGAGCAGTGGTACTTACTCTGATGATATGCGCATTAGCCACATTCAGCTCCATGGCCTACGTTGAGGCAGAGCCATACATTCCGACGGGTCCGGCGACAGGGCTTTCCTGTGAAGACTATAATCCGGATCTGCAGCAGGCTGCAGGAAGCGGCGGACTGGTAAACGCAGTTCCATGTGAAGACGGAACATTTTTATTTGAAGGAAAAAGATATATTATTGATAGTGAGAGTGAGTGGGGAGAGCATTGCCTCACAGGATACGCAGCAACCGGCAACTGTACGGCATCAGGCAAGATGCCGACCTTATATCACACGGTATCGGGCCCGAAAGCCATGCTCGGCAAGGTCTGTCTGATAAAGGGCCGCTATATGCTTAACGGAAAGACCGGAAATGTCAGCAAGTATGACGGAATCTATGTTTTTGAAGACACCGGCGGTACTGCCGTAGAATGCGGTACTGAAAGAACCATGAACACCCCGGTCGTAGACATATACCGTGAAACTTTCAATGAAGCAATTGCAGTTACGCAGGCAGGTACCATCGTAGCCGATGTATACATCCTCCGCGAGGTACAGTAAACCAAAAAATCTTCCGATTTGATTCGGAAGATTTTTTAATCAACAAAGCGTATCGTTCCTGAAGAGGGATGAATGTGTGAACGCGCCACATATATTGATTATTTAACAATATCTCTCGCCTCGCGGCAGAGCTGTGTGATTTTTTCAAAATTCCCTTCGGAAACATCTTTCTTCGTGCACACCCACGTTCCGCCGACCGCAAACACGAACGGAGCATCGATATATTCCCTAAGATTTTCGGTGTTCACTCCGCCTGTCGGGATGAATTTAACCTGTCCGAACGGAGCCGACAGTGCCTTCATGGCCTTGATCCCGCCGTAGATCCCTGCCGGGAAAAACTTGAGCACATTAAGACCCTTGTTCATGGCTGCCATGATTTCCGTAGGAGTCACGCATCCCGGTGTGACAACAATATCATTTTCTATGCAGTAATCCACAACTTCTTCATTATATCCCGGAGAAACGATGAACTCCGCTCCGCAGTCAACCGCCTCCTTGCACTGAAGAAGTGCCGTAACAGTTCCTGCTCCGACCGTCATCCGCGGACATGCCTTCTTCACGGCCCTTATAGAATCAGCCGCCGCATCCGTACGGAATGTAATCTCCATAACCTCAATCCCGCCTGCAAGTATCGCCTCCGCTGCCGGAACCGCATCCTTCGCATCCTCGATTACCACGACCGGTATGATTTTCGTTCTCTCTAACTTTTTAATAATATCTTCCATAATATCTCCTTACGGGTCAGGGGACTCCTCTGCTGATCCTTTCGACAAATCCGCGATACTGTCCCGCCCCGGAATCAGTGAATAAACAGCCCCAGTATAATCGGCATGAACAAAGCCGGTGCAAGATTTCCCGTCTTGATTTTTTTCGGGAAAAGAAAATTCAGTCCTATACAGAAGATGATAACATTCCCGACGAAACACAGATTTCTGATCAGCTCATCTGTAAAGAACCCCGACAGAAGCGATGCAAGTATCGTCAGAAGCCCCTGATAAATCAGTATCGGAAGCGCCGAAAACCCGACTCCGATACCCAGCGAAGCCGCCAGAATTATTGAAGTGATGCCGTCCAGTATAGCCTTGGTAAACAGCATACTCGGATCATGCATCATGCCGTCATTCAGACTTCCGACTATCGCCATCGCGCCGATACAGAACAGCAGCGTGGCGCTGACAAAACCCTCAACAAAAGTACTGCTTCCGGGAACATCATCGCGGATAAATTTCCTCTTGATTTTCTCCCCGAGCACCTCCATCCTGTCCTCAATCTTAAGAAGCTCACCTATCACGCCTCCGATTACCAGTGACAGAACCAGCATCATCGAATTGCCCTGATTATTTACCACCCCGATTATGCCGATGAAGATGACGGCAACACCGACCATCTGATAAATAATGTTATTTATCCTCTTCGGGATTCCGCCCTTGAGCAGCACTCCGAGCAGCGAACCGGCTATTATCGCACCCGCGTTAACTAATGTTCCTATCCCAATCATATGTATACCTCATTGCCTTTTTCGTCTTTGGATGGGAAAATGCTAACTCAACCGCTGCAAGTGCTATGGGCTCTGCTTCACCCTTGTATCCGTATTTGACATCTCCGATTATCGGGCAGCCTCTCGACCCGAACTGAACTCTTATCTGGTGGTGACGTCCTGTTATCAGCCCGACCTCAACCTTGCAGAGCTGCCGTCCGTCTTTTCCGCCGGTAAATTTACTCTCTATAACTTTATATGTAAGCTTTGCCTCTCTGGCTCCCTTGGTTTTCGGAGTGCAGACCCTGCTCAGATTGGAAGTCTCATCCTTCACAAGATAATCTGTCAGTTCGCCCTTCTTTTCCTTCGGGATCCCGTCTAACAATGCCTGATATTTCTTGTTGAATCCGCCGCCCGCAGCCTGTGCGGAAAGCTTTGCCGCTGCATCTTTGTTCAGCGCATACACCATGACTCCCGACACCATCTGATCCAGACGGTGCACCACATAGACTTCGGTACATCCGAGTTCCTTTCGGATCAGCGATACCATGTCATCGTTAAAATCATGGCTTGCCTGCGAAGAAACACCCGCAGGTTTTATAACCACCGCTATATCTTTGTCACTGTATAAAACTTTCATGATACTGTGTTTTTTATCAGAGCCAGTTTGTCTTCACGGCTCATCTTTTTTATATGAAATTCGCGGCTCATCGCCTCTTCTTTGGTCTCAAACTCTTCAAGATGAACGAGTTTCACCGGGGCCCGGCCGCGCGTGTATTTCGCACCCCGGCCCTCGTTGTGGGCCAGGATACGTTTCTCTATATCATTTGTCCATCCGCAGTACAGACTGCCGTCGGAACATTCTAATATGTAGGTATAATTCATTTCTTAACTGCGTTGTCGTATATGAAGCGTACTACCTTGTATGATCTTGCATATGTATCAAAGTCTTCTCCGTAGATCTGCTCCATCTCATCCACACTGTATCCGTACATGTCTGCAAGCGCCTGCTTGTCGGCATCAGTTACCTCAAGTCCCTCTGCCTCCATGATAGCATCTTCCATAAGGCGCTGCTTTACCGCTTCTTCTGCATAGTATGACAGCTGGATCTTCATTGCCTGCGGATCAACTCCGTACTGCTCGAGATACTCGTCCGTAGTAACACCCATCATAGCCGCATACTGATCATACATGCCTATCATGGTCTGATACTCGTATTCAATGGCTTCAGTCGTCGGCTCTATCTCAGAAGCCCCGATAAACTGCCCCACAAGCTGATTCTGTGCATTGGCTTCAACATACTGCTGTCTGTACTCCACAAGCTGCCTGCGGATATTTGCCTTGAAATCGGCTACGGTCGCTGTATCGCCGTTTGTATACTGTTTTACCCATGCATCGGTAAGCTCCGGAACCTTTTTCTCTTTGACTTCATTTACAGTTACCGTAAATACCACATCCTGTCCGGCAAGGTCTGCCGCCTGGTACTGCTCCGGGAATGTCAGATTAAGGTCTTTGACTTCGCCCTTCTTTGCACCGACAAGTCCGTCCTCAAATCCGGGGATAAACATTCCGGATCCGAGTTCCAGATCGAATCCCTGTGCGGTTCCGCCGTCAAATGCAACTCCGTCCTTCTTGCCCTCATAGTCAATATTAACTACATCACCGAGACGTGCCGGGCGTTCAACAGCTGCTGTTTCTGCTCCTGATTCAAGTATTGCCTGAATCTCGTTGTCAACCTCTTCATCAGTAACGTTAACTTTCTCAACAGCTACCTCAAGACCCTTATACTGTCCGAGCTTCTTGACTGTTCCGTAGTTTTCCGGCCTTATGAAGTTGCCGTTCTCGTCTCTGTCTAAAATAGATTCCTTTGTTTCGGACTCAGCCGTCTGTGCTGCCTCGGTTTCTTTCTGCTCTGCCGCTGTTTCGGTTGAAGCTGCCTCATCAGTGGCTTTGCCTGCACAACCCGTAAGAAGGGAAAATGCCAGCACGGGGGCTGCTATAATTAAAAAATATTTTTTCATATCCAAATCCTGTCTTATTGATAAAATGCTTTGAATGCAAGATATGTATTATATACATCTAACTTTGATACTACCTCAAACGGTGCATGCATCGAAAGAACCGGTACGCCAAGGTCAACGACATCGATATTGAAACGCGCAACATCAAGCGCTATGGTTCCGCCGCCTCCTACATCTACTTTTCCGAGCTCACCGATCTGTCAGAATACTCCTGCCTTATCCATGATTCCGATAACTTTTGCCATGAACTCTGCCGAAGCATCCGAAGAACCCGACTTGCCGCGTGCACCCGTGTATTTCGTAAGTACCACGCCGTGATTCACCTTTGATGAATTCTGCTCTTCAAACACATCCGGGAAAGTCGGATCATATGCCGAATTCACATCCGCCGACAGGCAGCATGAATTTGCACATACATCCTTAACATCAACTCCCTGGTTCTGAGCAAGATACTCTATGAAATCATAGATATAATGCGAATCAAGTCCGGTGTTGCCGAGGGAACCAATCTCTTCCTTATCCGTAAGGAATGTAAGCGTTGTATAATACGGTTTCTTCGTTGCAAGCTCTGCCATGAGTGCCGGATATGCGCATACCCTGTCATCATGTCCGTAGGCACCGATAAGACTGCGGTCGAATCCTACATCCTTTGCCTTGTAAGCCGGAACGAATTCTATCTCTGCTCTTGCAAAATCCCTTTCGGTAATTCCGTACTTGTCATTAAGAAGCTTCAGCGCGTTCAGCTTGATCTGATTCTTTGCTTCCTTTGCTGCTTTCGCATCGGACGCTTTAAGACCGTCAAGATCTATCGGCATCGAACCGATGATGATATTCAGTTCCTCGGCGTTGATGCCGTCTTTAAGTGTCCTCTGATCCTGCTTCTGCGAAAGATGCGGAAGAAGATCACTTATATAGAATACCGGATCGTTCTCGTCTTCACCGATGCAGATGCATGCGGATGTGCCGTCCTTGCGCACTACCGTTCCGTGCATTGCAAGCGGAACCGTTACCCACTGATATTTGCGGATACCGCCGTAGTAATGCGTCTTGAACTGTGCAAGCTCCCCTGCCTCTATCATCGGATTCGGCTTCAAATCAAGACGCGGGCTGTCAATATGTGCTCCGTTAAGGCGGATGCCTTCATCTAAATCCGCTGTACCGAAAGTAGTTGCAATGATGGACTTGCCTCTGTTGATTTCGTATACCTTATCTCCGGCTTTGTATTTTCTGTTCACGTCAAAACGCTCATAGCCGGCATTAACAAGCATGACCTCAACAACATTGACACACTCACGCTCTGTCTTTGCAATATTCAGAAACTTCTTGTAATCTTCGCAGAATTTCTCCGCTTTCTTTATCTGCTTCCTGCCTTCCGGCTCGTCAGCAATATGCGGATAGCTCCAGGTCAAATCTTTAATCATATATTATCTCCCGATATATCCTTTCAGAGATAAAGCCTGATTATTTGTCAAGCTTGATTCCCTTAAGTAAATCGCCGAGGCTTGTAACAGCCTTGCCCTTCTCTTCATACTTGAAACCGTCTGACGGATCATCGTTTCTTGAAGGACGTCCCTCCCGCGGTGCCTTCTCCTCGAATCCTGCAGGAGCTTCCTGAAGAGCCTTCATTGAAAGAGAGATCTTGCCGTTCTCTTTACCGATAACCTTTGCTTCAACTTCCTGTCCTTCTTTAAGAACATCAGCCGGAGTCTTAACTCTCTTGTATGCGATCTGTGAAACGTGAAGGAGTCCGCTTACGCCGTCACCGAGATCGATGAATGCGCCGTAGTCCTTAAGTGTTTCAACCTTACCCTTGATAACATCGCCGACGTTGATAGCGGCAAGCTTTGCAGCCTTACCTGTCTTGCGTGCAGCTTTCTCAAGCTCTCTGTGACTCATAACCAGTCTCTTCTTCTCCTGATCAACTGTCACGAGTATTACTTCGATTTCTTTATTTACAAAGTCCTCGAGATTCTCAACATGCTGAGTTGACAGATGACTTGCAGGAATAAATCCACGAACTTCTTCAACCATAGCAACAACACCACCCTTTACAGCCTCTGCAACCGTAACAGTGATTTTCTCACTATCAGCTAACATCTGTGCGAATTTCTCCCACTTGCCTGCGTCTGCATCTTCAATCTGCTTCTTGCTCTTGAATGACTCAGCAATCTCCTTTTCAAAATCTTTCATTGTCTCCTCAGCCATGACGAAACCTCCTCAAACTTTTTTATTTATAAAATGTTCCCGTAATGCGAACCATTTTAGTATACCACTATTTTATTTTTACATCAATTTTCTCTACCCGGCGATCATCAACTTTCAGTGCCGTGAGCTTCAGAAGCTGTGCGCCTTCTCCGGCATTGTATTCTTCCGGGTTCTCCACTGCATCTTTTGCAGTTACGTCATATAATACGCTCTCGCCTTCCGCCGGATAGTGACCCATGATTTCTATCATCCATCCGCCGACGGTCTCTGATTCATACTCATCCGCATCATCCTCGTCAAGTCCGGTCAGCTCGAAGAAGTCATACAGATTCATATCCCCGTCGACTTCGTATTCATTTTCACCGAGTCTTACATACTCCTGCTCGACGACATCATTTTCATCCCAGATCTCACCTACTATCTCTTCGAGAACATCCTCGACGGTGATAAGTCCGGCCGTTCCGCCGTATTCGTCGGTCACTATGGCCATATTCTGGTTTGCGTTTTTCAGCACGTCAAGTACCTCGGGGAGCTTGTTTGCCTTATAAACAAAGCACGGACTGTTCATCAGTTTTCTGATGTTGACATCCTCACCGTCCATCAGTGCTCTGTAGAATTTGTTCATATGAAGGATTCCTATAATATGGTCAATGGAATCCTCATAGACCGGAAGCCGTGAATATCTGGTTCTATTTGCCAGCTTCATGATCTCGTCCATCGGATCATCGATGTCTATCGCATCCATATCGACACGTGCCGTCATAACTTCCGAAGCAGAGGTATCTGCGAAATCGATCGCATTCTGCAGCAGTTTGCTCTGATCTTTTTCTAAAATGCCTTCGTCTTCCGCAGTCTCGATCATGGACTGAAGTTCTTCGACGGATTCGTCTTCGTCCGCTTCATCTTCCTCTTTAATTCCTTTGGTGAACAGGTCAACTAATTTGACTACTATCCATACGATCGGGAAGAAGATGACCATAAGCACGCGAATGACCGGAGCGTATGCTATGGCAAGCGTGTTGGGTTTCTTCTTTGCTATGATCTTCGGAATGGTTTCTCCGAAAATGATGACAAGAAGTGTGATAACCACGGTTGCTATCCAGGTCTTTCCGTCATTGCCGGTAAGCATGATTACCAGTACCGACGCCAGAGATGAACTTGCTATATTTACAAGATTGTTTCCTATCAGTATAGTACTCAGAGCTCTGTCGAAATTCCTGACGATATAGAGCGCTTTTTTCGCACGTCGCCTTATGCCGGCATTTTCCCCGTTTTCTGCTTCACGGGCAAGCCGTATCTCGTTGCAGGACGAATAACTCATCTCGGATGACGAGAAGAAATGCGAACCCGCGATGCATATGATGATTCCGATTATTATGGCAGCGATTATCATGACTTCTCACCGCCTTTCGGAACCTGATCTTCCTCGTCGTATATTTCCCCGACAAGCTCCTCAAGTATATCTTCCACCGTAACGATGCCGAGTGACTTTCCGTCCCTGCCCACTATGACAGCCATGTTCAGCCTGCGCCTGGACATCCGTTCAAGAAGCTCATCAATCTTGACATTTCTGCTGACGAAGTAGACTTTGTCCATCAGCTTGCGGATTCCGGGATATTGTCTCGTTCTGAGATATCTGCGCATGTATTTCCGGATCTGCAGCACGCCGATGATGGTATTTCTGTTCTCCTTGTAAACCGGGAGTCTCGAGTGGTTACAGTTTTTGATGATTTCGTAATTGACTTCTGCCGGTGCATCGATGTCGATGCCGACCATATCTTCGACGGGAGTCATGATCTTCTTGACCCTTGTGTCGTCAAAGTCCATCGCCGCCTGTAGAAGATTGCTCTGATCCTCGTCGATCGAACCTTCTTCCTCCATGTCCTCTATGATGTCAACAAGTTCATCCTCCGTTACCGTGATCTCCGGCTCCGCACCCGTTGCGTCTGCGGCCGCCTGACCTATCTTCGTAAGAAGTAGCGACAGCGGCTCGAAAACCGTCATGAAAAACTTAACTATTCCCGCCGTTGCCAGCGTGAATTTCAGGCTGTTCTTTTTTGCTATGCTCTTCGGCAGCATTTCACCTGCAAAGAAGATTATCACGGTCGTGATGATGGTACTGAGTGAGACGGCTGACATGCCCCAGATGCGCGTAACCGCCACTGTAACTATCGTCGCGGCAGCTATATGCACGATGTTGGTACAGATAAGAAGTGTGGTTATCGCGCGGTCAAAATTGTCGAGAGCGAAGAGCGCTTTCTTCGCTCTGCTGTCTCCGCGGTCCGCTGCGATCCTGACTTTGTTCTTTGAAACTGAAGAAAGTGCCGTCTCGGCAACAGCAAAAAAAGCTGCCAGCCCGACCAGCACTAACACTACAACAAGCGACAATCGACTGCCATCATCCATTATGCGTTCTCTCCATCCTCGGGTCGACTTTCATGTGATGAAACAACCGATGCCACAATTATAACAACCATTAATGTAATCAGCACGATTACGGCAACTGCCGCAAGTGCTATAACAACACCTTCATTCATGTATAAAATGATACCTTATCCGCCATTTATCGTCAAGACAGGCGACCGGCTCGTCGCCTGATGTGGTATAACAATCCTGCGGATCGTTATCACCTGCGGTCGCCAAATACAAATAAATTCGTATTTGGCTCGTCGCCTGATGTGGTATAACAATCCTGCGGATCGTTATCACCTGCGGTCGCCAAATGCAAATAAATTCGTATTTGGCTCGTCGCTCATATGGTATAATAAGTTCTATGAAAAAACTGGTTTACAAATTTTTCTATTTTTTTGTGAAGCTTTTCTATCCGAAGACGGAGTTTGTCGGTACGGAGAATCTTCCGGACGGACCCTGCATCGTGGCATCCAATCACTGCCAGATGCACGGACCTATCGCCAACATGCTTTATTATCCCCGTCCGAAACGTATCTGGTGTATCGGCGAGATGATGCATATGAAGGAAGTCCCTGACTACGCGTTTCGGGATTTCTGGTCGCTGAAGCCGGACAGTGTGAAATGGTTCTTCAGGATTCTGTCATATATCATCGCACCGTTTGCAGAATGCATTTTTCAATCGGCAGATACCATCGGAGTCTACCATGATAAACGCATCGCCCGGACCTTCAAGGATTCCGTCAATGCGCTGAAGGAAGGCCGGGACGTGGTGATCTTCGTTGAATCACATGAACCGCACAATAACATCGTCTACGAATTTCAGAAGGGATTTGTCGATGTGGCACGGCTCTATCATAAGGATACCGGCAGGGAAATTCCGTTTGTCCCGATGTATGTCTGCCCGGCATTTAAGAAGATCTATATCGGAAAGCCGGTCGTGTATGATTCGACCTGTCCTGCCCACGGCGAACGAGTTCGCATCTGTGAATACCTCATGGATGAGGTGACGGCTATGGGGCGCAGTCTTCCGAGACATACGGTTGTTCCCTTTGAAAATGTTGCAAAAGATCAATATCCTGAAAACATCTAACAAAAATGTGATAGAATATATGTTGTTTTAGAAAAATTCTGATCAGAACAGATCATGATTTCCGAAGGGGGTTTTTGAATGGGAAGACGTGATGGTGTAAGACTGAAAAATGTCGATTCAATGCATACTATAATGCCTCTTATGTATCCGAACAGATGCGACAACGAGGCCTTTATCACCGAAGTCATCGACATCACGAATATCAACAAGTATCTTGAGAAGAAAAATGCAGGCGATCCTGTGTATAAATACAAGCTGTTCCAGGTCGTAGTGGTGACCATGCTCAAGGTCCTCACTCTCCGTCCGAAGATGAACCGGTTCATCACAAGGCAGAGGCTCTATCAGAGAAATGAGGTATCGGCAGCATTTACCATCAAAAAGATTTTTGCCGATGAGAGTGATGAGGCACTTGCATCTATCCACGCAAAACCGGAGGATACCATGGACTCGATCCATGATCAGATCTATAAGCAGGTTTCTTTCTGCAGAAGTGATTCCAAGGATCCTTCGACCGAGAGTATGGATGTACTCAACAAGCTTCCTGACTGGCTGCTTCAGTTCGTAGGATTCATTGCCCGTATCGCAGACCGTCACGGCTGGATGCCGAAATCAGTCATTGAAACGGATCCGTATCAGCATGCGGTAGTACTCACAAACCTCGGTTCAATCAAGCTTCATGCGGGTTATCATCACCTGACGAACTGGGGAACCTGTTCTGTATTCGTTGTTATCGGAGATATCAGGAAACGTAAGTTCATGGATGAGGAAGGCAATGAGTCGCTCAGGGACAGCGTTGAAATCAATCTCATCATTGACGAGCGTATAGCAGACGGGTATTACTATTCCAAGACTGTCAGACTATTCAAAAAGCTCCTGGAAAATCCGGAGCTTCTGGATCGTCCTCTGAATGAGGAAGTAGGCGAATATTAAAAACTGATATGTTCAAACAAATCAAAACTCATAAGTTCACCGACGGATTTGAAGAATTCATCGGTGAGCTTTTTTCTTTGCGGGCAGCGCCCGCTTTTGTAATTGTCGATCACCACTTCGTATCTTTCAGTCGCTTTGCGTATGGAATCCTCCCATGAGATATATATCTCGTTCCCGGCATTCACTCCGACCTGATGAACTGCATTCATGTCGCTGCAGATGCGGTCGAGCCTGACCGCAAGAGCGATGGCATTTTCCGCTATCAGATATCCGTTGCGTCCGTCGGTAACTCCCTCAGCTGCGCAGCTGCCTTCGATAAGCACTGCCGGAAGCGAGCACGCCGCTGCCTCTCTTACCACGAGGCCGTTGGTGTCAAATGTTGACGGGAACAGCAGAAGGTCTGCTCTGCAGTACCATGCTCTGAGCTGATTTCTGTCATATATGGCACCGGCATAGATCACCTTTTCTTCTATTCCGCTTTCTCTGATACATTTCTGGATTTCTCCGAAATCGGTTCCTTTGCCTACAAAGACCATGCGGAAATCCATGCCGCTTGCTTTCAGTCCCGCAAGTGCATCAATGATAATCCTTATTCCTTTGTACCACATCATTCGTCCTGCAAAGATGAATACGGGAACATTTTCCGGAATATCATACGAGCCTGTCACTTCGCGGACGTAGTCATCACTCACGCGTTCATGCGGCATATCGACACCATTTTCCATAACTATATAATCCCCGGTATAGCCGAGAGACCTGAGGTTCTCGCCGGCTCCGTGGCTTACGGCCCACACTTCGTCGCAGGCATTGATGCTCTCAATCATGGCTCCGATTACATTGTGCTGGACCAGGCGGCTCCTGACCACATTGCGGATGTCGATGTCGTATTTGGAGTGGTAGGTCATTATCAGCGGCGCATTGATGACATCCCGAAGCGCGCGGGAGAGCACGATTGACGCCGCCGGGCAGTGGCAGTGAAGCAGATCGATGTTCGCATCTCTGAGCTGTTTGGCCTGTCTGGGCGCGTAGGGTATGCCCGCCACCACGTTGAGCTGTCTGGTTATGTCTATGCTGTGATATCTGAGTATGGGATAATCGTAGTTCGAATCGTCCGCATACGGATACTCGGGAGTCACCACGATGGGATTCCCGTAATGCTGCTTTATCTGTTCAGCGTAATTAAAGACGGCGTTGGATACTCCGTCGATGAGCGGTGGAAACGAATCGTTTAATAATGCTATGGTCCTCATGGTTGACATTATAACACAAAAATGTTATAGTTTGTGCCGTACGTTGAAGCTTTCGGAAGCCATGCGACCGGAAGTGGAGGACCCTCTGGAGAACCCCGTTGGATCGGGTGCCGAAGGTGCAAGACGCTGTGCGTTGAATCTCTCAGGCAAAAGGACAGAGCAGGCACTTGGTTGAAGTGTAAACCTGTTTTCTTCAGAGCTCCGTTCAGCGGAAGCTCTTTTTTCATGTTTCGGGATATTTAGGGGTTCCCGTTCCATGAAATATAATCTTAGGGAGGCGTTTTATGGATCAATTTTTTCTGAACATTGCTGCAACAGTCAATAAGTATCTGTCAGATTATATTCTGATATTCCTGCTTATCGGCGTAGGTCTTTTCTATTCTATCAAGACCGGTTTCGTACAGGTTCGCTGCTTCGGCGAGGGTATGAGGAAGACTTTCGGCAACCTTAATCTGAACGGAAAGAAAGACAAGAAATCTATGAGTTCTTTCCAGGCGCTGGCAACGGCCATCGCAGCTCAGGTCGGTACCGGCAATATCGTCGGTGCATCTGGTGCCATCCTTACCGGCGGTCCCGGAGCTATCTTCTGGATGTGGGTCATCGCTTTCTTCGGAATGGCAACGATCTACGCAGAGGCAACCGTTGCCATCAAGACACGTGAGGTCGATGCCGAGGGAAATATCCACGGCGGTCCGGTTTACTACATCCGTCAGGCATTCAAGGGCGGCTTCGGCAAATTTCTGGCAGGATTCTTCGCAGTGGCTGCCACTCTTGCACTCGGTTTCATGGGATGTATGGTTCAGTCGAATTCCATCGGCTCCAACATGGAAAGTGCTTTCGGAATCCCGGCATGGATCATCGGTGTTCTTCTTGTCATCATATGCGCGATCATCTTCCTTGGCGGAGTTGACCGCCTCGCATCTGCAACAGAGAAGATCGTTCCTGTTATGGCAGGAATCTTCATCGTAGGTGCGCTTGTTGTTCTTGTAGTAAGGATCAAATACATCCCGGCAACATTCGGCATGATCTTCAGATATGCTTTCCAGCCGCAGGCCATCATCGGCGGAGGTTTCGGCTATGCGCTTAAAACGGCAATCAGCCAGGGTGCTAAACGAGGACTTTTCTCCAACGAAGCAGGTATGGGTTCAACACCTCATGCACATGCACTCGCTCAGGTCAAGAATCCTCATGATCAGGGTGTAGTTGCCATGATCGGTGTATTCATCGATACATTTGTAGTGCTTACACTTAACGCACTCGTTATCATCTCAACACTTTACACAGCAGACGGTCCTCTTGCAGGCGGTGTTATCCCTGACGGAATCAGCAAGGCAAACCTGGCGCAGACAGCATTCGGTACTGTATTCGGTGAGAAGTTCGGTGCCATCTTCGTAGCTGTATGTCTTCTGTTCTTTGCCTTCTCAACAATACTCGGATGGAACCTGTTCGGACGCATCAACGCCAACTACCTGTTCGGCAGAAAGAATCCGAAGGCATGCAGGATCGTTTACTCAATCATTGCTCTGATATTCGTATTTCTCGGTACACTGGCATCCAATGACCTCGTATGGGAGCTTACGGATATGTTCAACAACCTCATGGTTATCCCGAACGCACTTGCATTGTTTGCTCTTGGTGCGGTCGTAGTAGGTGTCTTCAAGAATCGAGGTAAATGATAATGGATTCACTTGACAGACTGTCCGGTTTTGATCCGGAAGTGGCTTCTGCAATAACCGACGAACTTCGCAGGCAGCAGAATAACATTGAACTTATTGCATCAGAAAACATCGTATCTCAGGCAGTGCTTGACGCGGCAGGCAGCATACTTACCAATAAATATGCTGAGGGTTATCCTGCACACCGCTACTACGGCGGATGCGAACATGTAGACGTAGTTGAGGAAATCGCGAGAAAAAGAGCACTTGAGCTATTCGAGGGTGCCGAATATGTTAATGTTCAGCCGCACTCAGGTGCCAGTGCGAATCTGGCAGCATTTTACGCAATGCTGGAAAGCGGCGATACAGTGCTCGGCATGGGCCTTCCCGCAGGCGGACATCTGTCACATGGCGCCAAGGTCAACATTTCCGGAAAGTTCTTCAACTCTGTTTCATACGGAATCAACCCGGAGACAGAGCGTATAGACTATGACCAGGTAAGACAGCTTTCACTTGAAAACCGCCCGAAGATTATTCTGGCAGGTGCCAGTGCATATCCGAGATTCATTGATTTCGCAGTTTTTCGCGAAATAGCGGATGAAGTCGGAGCATACCTCATGGTAGACATGGCGCATATCGCAGGTCTCGTTGCGGCAGGCGTTCATCCGTCACCGTTCCCGTATGCCGACATAGTCACCACAACAACTCACAAGACTCTTCGCGGTCCGCGAGGCGGCCTGATTTTCTGCAGAGAGCAGTACGCAAAGCAGATTGACAAAGCTATCTTCCCGGGAACACAGGGCGGCCCTCTGATGCATATCATTGCAGCCAAGGCTGTCGCATTCGGTGAGGCTCTGACAGACGATTTCAGAAACTATCAGAAACAGGTCGTTGCCAATTCTTCGACGCTTGCCGGTGAATTCCTCAAGAGAGGCATCCGTCTCGTATCAGGCGGCACCGACAATCACCTGATGCTTCTGAATCTGACCGGAACAGGCGTTACCGGTATGGAGCTTCAGAACCGTCTCGACAGTGTGCACATCACGGCAAACAAGAACGCGATTCCGAACGATCCCGAGAAGCCGACGATCACAAGCGGTCTTCGTATCGGTACTCCGGCCGTAACAACAAGAGGCTTTACCGAGAAGGATATGCCATCCATCGCCGACTGGGTATGTGACTGCATCTTCGATTATGAAAACAAAAAAGACGCTGTTTCCGAGAGTGTCGTAGCGCTCTGCGCACAGCATCCTATATACAGCTGAAAGTACACCGGGGACAGTCCCCGGTGTTCATTGTTCTAAAAAAATACAATGTACATCAGGGACAGTCCCTAGTGTACACACCGGAGAAACATTTAGTGACAGATAACAGCATAATCAGATTATCAGATATAACAGATCCCCGGCTTCGGGTATATACAGACCTGAGCGAAATTCAGCTCAAGACGCTGTATGAACCGGAAGCCGGAGTTTTTATTGCCGAAAGCGCTAAGGTGATCGAACGTGCTCTGGCCGCAGGTTATGAAGCTGTCTCCCTCCTTGCGGACGAGGCAATGCTTACCGATGAATATGCGCACATTTTCCGCGAATGCCCCGTCATCTACACGGTGCCGTTTGCGAGTCTGTGCAGGCTGTCGGGCGTGAATTTTACAGGCGGTATGCTCTGCTGTATGCGGAGAAAGCCTCTGCCCGAAGCGAAAGATTTATGTGCAAATGCACGGCGCACCGCTGTTCTTGAGCGCGTTATGAATCCCACCAACATCGGAGCGATAATCCGCTCCGCCGCCGCTATGAATATTGATACCGTCCTGCTGACAAAAGACTGCTGCGATCCGCTGTATCGCCGCGCAATAAGGGTCAGCATGGGAACCGTTTTCCAGATTCCGTGGACATTTATTGACAGTGCACTTGATGTGAAAAACCTTGGTTTTTCAACAGCCTCCATGGCACTGACTGATAAGACGATAGATATTTCCGACGTAACTTTAAAGCACGAAGAACGCCTTGCCATCATCCTCGGATCCGAAGGCGACGGCCTGCGCCCGGAAACCATCACCGGAAGCGACTATGTTGTAAAAATTCCCATGCGTGAGACCGTTGATTCACTTAATGTTGCCGCCGCAAGTGCCGTGGCATTCTGGGAAATAAAAGAACACTAGGGACAGTCCCCGGTGTTCATTGTTCTAAAAAAATACAAAGTACACCAGGGACTGTCCCTGGTGTACT
>JAGHSD010000123.1 GCA_018066045.1 Candidatus Darwinimomas equi
CATCAACGCCAGCACTTTCAGCATGCATCTTAGCACGCGGTGAGATAGGAAGACCATCCGCGGATACAGTAGCAGCCGGAGCAGCAGCAGCCGGAGCAGCCTGTGCAGGTGCCGGAGCAGCAGCCTGTGTCGGAGCGGCCTGTACCGGAGCTGAAGCAGCCTTTGGATCAAGCGAAGCGAAATCATCGCCGTCTTTTCCCACTGCACATACATTAACGAGACAGGGAACTTCGTCACCTTCGTTATAGAAGATAGCAAGAAGCTTTCCTTCAGCTGTTGATTCAACTTCAAATTCAGCTTTGTCAGTCTCGTAGCTGAAAAGAATATCACCGACCTTGACCTGGTCGCCGACATTCTTTTTCCATGCACCCATGATGCATGATTCGACAGTGATGCCTTCCTTCGGCATCAATACACCAACTGCCATAAATCATTCCTCCTAAAAATTATTTTTGATTAAGTGATCAAATAAATTTATACGTTCATCAGATGTTCGCCCGTCGTCGGGTGAGAACAGTAGAACATCGTGTCGTTCTGCATCCGAGATGAATTCATCTGTAAACTTATCACCTATAACTATATCTACAGCATAAGCTGAGCAAATGTAAACGGATAATTTTTGTTTATCTTGGTATGGTCAAGAAGCATTATCGTAAGAGCGGACTTTCTTATAACTTCGCGCTTGAGTTCAGCTTCTGAAAGAGAACCGACAGTAAATCCGCCGTGGTTTGAATATCCTGAGGTAGCCATGAAGGCAACATCTATGTTGATGTCCTGAAGCATGCGCTGCGCCTGCGGACCGGAACAGGAGAGTGTATTTGCACTGAACTGACCGCCTAAAAGAGTAACAGTATTGTTACCGCTTCTTGAAAGCTCAATAGCTGTGTTGCCTGCACTTGTAACAATAGCATGGTGTTCATCATTGATCTGCTGAGCCATAGAAAGTATAGTACTGCCGGAATCAAAATAGTATGCATGATTTGACTGAATAAGTTCTGTTGCAATCCATGCAATATCGTCTTTTTCAAAAGTATTCTGATTAATACGGTAATCAAAAGCCAGTTCCTGCTTAACCTGTACCTGTGGTGCAATTACAGCACCGCCATGGGTTCGCAGAAGCTGGCCGCTTTCTTCAAGTTTATTTAAATCTCTTATAAGTGTCATCATGGAGCAGTCACCAATCAACGGAAGAAGCTCAGTATTTTTGGCTTCTCCGTTCCTGGTAAGATAGTCCATAATTATTGTCTGACGCTTGTTATACATTTTACCCCGGAAGCAAATCTAACACGAAGATGTTAGTTTCTAACAAATCTTACATTATTCTAACACACATGTTCATCGTTGTCAAGGAACATTTGATCTGATACGCTGTAAACTTATCAAAAGTTCATATTGATTATAGATTGAAACAGAATTAAAAAAAAGGTAAAATGACTTTGATTATACAGAAGGAGAGACAATGTATGAAAAATAATCGATTTGCAGTTATCGCCGCATTGGAGTGTGAAGAAGAACTGATCAGGAAGGAACTAAAAGGAATCTCTGAAACTGTGCTCCTGAATACTCCTGTTTATGAGGGAATGATCGGAGAAAATGACATCGTATTAATGCGATGCGGCATAGGTATGGTATCTGCTGCTATAGGCGCTCAGGCTCTTATTGATATGTATCACCCTGATTATATTATTAATTCCGGTTGTGCAGGTGCGCTTGATCCTGATCTTGGAATAGGAGATGTGGTTATCTCGGACAGTGTCTCTGAGTGGAATCTTGATCTCAGAGCCATAGGATTCCCGATGGGATATGTTGATGCTCTTAAAACTGTAGAGATGAAGGCTTCAGATGAGCTCTGCAATATGATAGAGAATGCAATTCCTGATGATATTAAGGTCAGAAAGGGTAAAGTGGTATCAGCAGACCAGTTTGTATCAACAGCGGATCAGAGAGCATTTATCACAGATAATTTTCCTGATGCGTTATGTGCTGAGATGGAGGGAGCTGCAGTCGGACATGTCTGCACACAGAATAATGTTCCTTTCTGTATTATCAGGACCATGTCAGATACAGCCGACGGAAACAGCGGCGTGAATTTTGCCGAGTTTTCTGCTGCTGCCGGAAGAAAGTCCGCAGAATGGCTGATAAATATGTTCAGGAAGTAAAGAGAGGTAAACGGTTTTGTTATTCAGGAATATCAGTATAGTAGACAGGGATTTTATTCTTCAGAAGAATAGGTTTGTACTTGTTGAAAACGGAAGGTTTCTGTATATCGGTACGGAAATGCCGGATCCTTCAGAATATCATCTTGAAGGGCATGAGATAATAGACGGAAACAGAAAACTGCTTATGCCGGCATTTTATAATACCCATTGTCATGTTCCAATGACATTACTCAGAGGTTACGGTGAAGGTCTTCCTCTGAATGAATGGCTGCAGACAAAAGTTTTTCCTTTTGAAGCAGAGTTTGATGCTGAAGAAAAGTACTGCGGTGCAATGCTTGGCGCTCTTGAACTGATTTCTTCAGGCTGCGTCTCAATATCCGATATGTATTCTAATCTTGTAAGCTACGGAAGCGGACTGCACGATGCGGGAATGAAGGCAAATATCAGCAATGGAATGATAATATTTGACGATAAGAGTTTTTTCGATGACCGCTCATACAGAGATACCGTAGAATTCATGGAATATGCAGAAGCTCTCGGCGACGGGAGGATGATACCGTGTGCGTCTGTTCACGATGAATTCACTACCACAGACAGGTGCGTTGATGAATGCATTGAATTCGCAAAAGAAAACAATCTTCACATACAGATACATGTCTCGGAGGCGAAAGTCAATCATGAAGACTGCTTAAGAAGAAGAGGAATCACTCCTGTGCGGTATTTTGAAGATAAAGGGTTATTCGATCTGCCTGTTACGGCAGCACATTGTGTTCAGGTGACTGATGACGATATTGATATACTGAAGAAGCATAATGTCTTTGTGGCACATTGTCCTTCGTCAAATCTGAAGTTAGGGACAGGAATTGCTCCGTTAAAGAAAATGTATGATAAAGGTGTGCCGGTTACTATCGGAACAGACGGTGCATCTTCCAATAATAATCTGAATATGTTTGAGGAGATGCATCTGTCGGCAATGCTGTGCCGCGGATATTCCTTCGACAGCAATGCAATACCTGCAAATGAGATTCTTCGTATTGCTTCGAGAAACGGTGCATTATCACAGGGCAGGGAAGACTGCGGGCTGATAGATACCGGTATGAAGGCTGACTTTATAGTGCTTGATTTAGATAAACCGCATATGATACCTGACTTCGACACAATCTCAAATGTAGTGTTCTCTGCTCAGGCATCGGACATTCTTATGACGGTCTGCGACGGACAGGTAC
>JAGHSD010000148.1 GCA_018066045.1 Candidatus Darwinimomas equi
ATGCTATACTGTATCACAGGAAATTGCTTTAGGGAAAACACTATGAAGACAACGGAATATCTTATGATACGTCCTCTTGAGGCGTTTGAATGCAGAACAGAATACAGTTTCAACGAAGGAGTACCCGGATACGGTACGTTTATCATCATGTATAAAGGAATGCCTATCGGAGGTTTTCAGCTTCTTCCGTATTCCAACGGTGATGTATATTTCCACGACTTCAATATTTCCGAGGATCTCAGAGGGCGCGGAATAGGTACGGATGTATTTCCTTCCATACTCAACCACCTTTTCGGTTCCGGCTACAAAAACATAAGACTGCAGGTTTCATCTTCAAATCCCGCAGCCCTTGCAATATATAAAAAATTCGGTTTTAAAGTTCTTGAATCAGTCGAGTGTGACGACGAATCAGAATAATCCGTCCGTATTTATCTCCGGAAGCTTTGCGTATTCAATAAGCCCCTCGTCCATAGCCTTTGCATTAAGCGGATCCAGCGGTATCTTGGCAAGTACCGGGATTCCGAACCTGTTTGCAACATCATCTATATGACTCTTTCCGAATATCTCATGTACCTCTCCGCAGTTAGGACATTTGAACCCGCTCATATTCTCAACAAGTCCCAGTATCGGAATGTTCATCATGTTTGCCATGTTTACGGCTTTTTCAACTATCATGCCTACTAAATCCTGCGGACTGGTTACCACTATTATTCCGTCCACCGGAAGTGACTGGAATACCGTCAGCGGAACATCTCCGGTTCCCGGAGGCATATCTACGAACATATAATCCGCATTCCATATGGCATCTGTCCAGAACTGTGTTACAACACCTGCTATCATCGGTCCTCTCCAGACAACCGGATCTGTTTCCGTCTGAAGAAGCAGGTTTGTACTCATAACCTGAATACTTGTTGAAGTAACCGGCGGAATCATAAGATTATCATCGCTGACACCCGGTTTTGCACTGATTCCGAATGCCTTCGGAATAGACGGTCCCGTAATATCGGCATCAAGCACTGCAACCGAGTTTCCGTCCTGACGGCATTTTACCGCCATAGCACAGGTCACAAATGTTTTTCCTACTCCGCCTTTTCCGCTGACTACCGCATAAACCTTACCTACTCTGCTCTTCGGGTTCAGATGAGCGGCAAAATCAACCGGTTCCTGATCCCCTGCTTTTGAAGAACAGTTTGCTCCGCATGTACTGCAGTCGTGCGTACATTCCTCTGTATTTTCATAATTCTGCATATCTTCGTTAGCCATTTTCCGTCTCCTTTTCTTTGGAATAGCTGCACCCGCAATAATTCTGACGGTACAGTCCGTATTTCTTTGATAATTCGATAGATCTCTGATATCCGCCTTTCTTTTTGAAATCTCCCGGCAGATATACCGTTCCGTATCTTTCCGCTGCCTTTTCCCCGATACTGCAGAGTTTCTGCTCATCTTTCAGAGGACTGATACTTAATGTTGTCGTGAAATAATCAAATCCGTTTCCGGCAGCATACTCTGCCGCTTCATTGAGTCTCATAGCAAAGCATATGCTGCATCTGTCTCCTCTTTCAGGATCATTTTCATGACCTTTGACAAGCTGTCTGAAATAATCGGGATCATATCTTCCTTCTGCGAATCCGACTTCCGGACACATCTGACTTATCAGTCTTATTTCTTCATCCCTGCGCTTCACATACTCTTCGCTGTCATCAATATTGGAGTTTGCAAAAAATACCGTGATATCAAAATACTCATTCAGATATTCAAGGCAGTAGCTTGAACACGGTGCACAGCACACATGCAGCAGCAGTTTCGGTCTTCTGTCTGCCGCCGCAATGATGCTGTCAAGTTCTTTTTGAAGATTACGTTTATTCATTATGCAAGGAAATCTTTTATCCTCTTGCTCCTTACCGGATTACGCAGCTTTCTGAGTGCCTTTGCTTCGATCTGACGAATACGCTCACGGGTTACTTTAAAGTCTTTTCCGACTTCCTCAAGAGTTCTCGGATGTCCGTCCTCAAGTCCGAATCTCTTGATTATTACATCACGTTCTCTGTCCTTAAGATCTCCCAAAAGCGCATCGATATGTTCTCTCAGCATCACCGACTCTACGTTGCCTTCCGGAGAAAGCACGTTATTGTCTGCCACGAAATCTCCGAGATTGGAATCATCCTCTTCACCGATAGGAGTTTCAAGTGATGCCGGCTCTCTTGCAATCTGCATTACTTCCATTACCTTGTCTTCCGTCATATCAAGTGCTTTTGCAAGTTCAGGTATGCTCGGCTCATATCCGAGTTCCAGTGTCAGCTTTCTCTGCATTTTGCTCATCTTATTGATTGTCTCAACCATATGAACAGGAACTCTTATAGTCCTTGCCTGATCGGCAAGCGCACGTGTTACCGACTGACGTATCCACCATGTCGCATATGTGGAAAGCTTAAATCCCTTCCGGTAATCAAACTTTTCAACGCCCTTGATAAGACCCAGATTTCCTTCCTGAACAAGATCCAGGAAGCTCATGCCGCGTCCTGTATATCTCTTTGCTATACTTACGACCAGTCTCAGGTTGGCTTCGATAAGCTTCTTCTTGGCTTCTTCATCACCTTCCTGTTTTCTCATCGCCAGTTCTATCTCTTCGTCTGCTGACAGAAGTGATACCGTTCCGATTTCCTTGAGATACATACGAACGGGATCTTCTGTTCCGACTCCTTCAAAAAGATCGATGCTGTTCAGATCGATATCTTCCTCGTTATCATCATCAAAATCATCATCCGTATCAAAGAAATCATCTTCAAGAAGGCCGCTGAGTGATGTCGGCGCATACTCCGGCATACTTGCAGTTACCTCTATACTGTTGGTCTCAAGGTATGCGTAAATCTGCTCTATCT
>JAGHSD010000035.1 GCA_018066045.1 Candidatus Darwinimomas equi
AATGACGGAACTCCGAATGACTCTAAGTATATGCAGGAGCATTTTCCGAATACTCTCAGAACATGCGGCTAACCCTCACTTGATGTTTTGAAAAAGGCAATCAAGCTTCCGCAGAAGGCCATTGATATTCTTTCTGTATACTGGTGTTATCTTGGAGTTCCGCTTGATGAGATCAATTTCCTTCATTTCGGAAACATGCTTGATATGTATATTACACGCCGTGCAGTTATTCCGCATCACACATCTCATGAGATTTCCATGACATTCATGGAGAGATTCTATGAACTGGGCGGAGAGGCATGGTTCAACTGCCGTGCAGAGGAGTTCCTTTTCGACGGAGATCATATCTGCGGAGTAAAGACAAGCCTCGGAACAGTTGAGTGCAAGCAGGTACTTGCCAATATCAATCCGGATATCATCTATGCAAAGATGATGCCGAAGGAGCTGGTTCCGGAAAGAGAGAAGAAGCTTTCGGCGGCACGTAATCACAATTACTCTGCAAGAATGTTTGTATGTTACTTTGCACTTAACAAGACTGCTGAAGAGCTTGGAATAAAAGATTATACAGTATTCTTCCCGGGAACATCAGATACACGTAAGGAGTTTGAGAGCTTCAGGCATATTGATACTAACGAGTTCACGATTCTTCTTTGCTACAATACTCTGATACCTGACTTTTCACCGGAAGGAACCTGCGTATGCAGTTTCACAAGCATGTTCGGACCTGATGACTGGAACGATGTTAAACCCGAGGATTATTTCAAACTCAAAGATAAGATTGCAAAGAAATGTCTTAAGACGATGAAGGAAAAGTACGGAGTAGATATTGAGCCTTATATTGAAGAAGTAGAAATAGCAACTCCTATGACATTTGCCAGATATCTTGGAACACCTGAAGGATCAACATACGGATACGACCTTGGAGGATGGGATGCGATGCTTGCACGTATGATGCAGATTCCGGAAGAATTCCCGATTAAGGGACTTCGCCATATCGGTGCCGCATCTTTCAGAGGAGACGGATATTCATCAACATGGATCAACGGAGATATGTGCGCTGCCATGGCTTGCAGTGAACTTAAGGAAGGAGGTAACAAATAATGGCACTTAATGTAAAAGTGGGTCTTATAGGACTTCTTGATATGCTTAAATTTGCAAACCTCGCAAAAACACGTCAGCAGGCGATTGATGCAGCTCCTGCAAACGAGGTAAAAGCTGATTACCCTATTAACAATTTCGCAAAGGCTATGCATCCGGATTATCAGAAATTTGTTATTGATGAAATCATTGATCATGCAGATGCAGACGCAAAAAGCTTTATTTTTAAGAGAGCAGACGGAAAGGCTGCAGCATATTTCAGAGCAGGTCAGTATATCTCTCTTAAGCTTCCTATCGGGGGAAGTTTTGTAACCCGTCCGTATTCCATATCTTCATCGCCGAAGTGGGCACTTGAGGGAAAAGTTGCGGTTACGGTCAAGAGAAACCCGGGAGGATTTGCAGCCGACTGGATGCTTGATAATTTCAAGGTTGGAGATGAGGTTATCGGATCTGACGGTCAGGGACAGTTCTACTGGGAGAGCCTGCGTGACAGCAAGAACGTAGTAGCTCTTGCAGGCGGCTCGGGTATTACACCGTTTCTGTCAATGGCATATGCTATCCGTGACGGAATAGAGGATTTCAATCTTACTATTCTCTTCGGAAGCAAAACAGAATCCGCAATACTTTTCAGAAAAGAACTTGACGATATTGTCGCTGCATGCCCGAAGGTAAAAGTGGTTCATGTCCTTTCAGATGAAACCAAGGATGGTTTTGAGACAGGATTTATTACGGCAGAACTTATTAAGAAATATGCTCCTGCCGAAGATTACAGTGTATTCATCTGCGGACCCGAGGCAATGTATCGTTTTGCAGCAGGTGAAGTGGCAAAACTCGGTCTGGACAGAAAGCATGTACGCCGTGAATTGCTCGGTGCATCAAAGAAAGTATGGGAACTTCCGGGATATCCGCAGGATAAGAAGGATAAAGTTTTCAAGGTTACGGTAAAACAGGGACCTACGGAAAAAGTTATTGATGCAAATGCAAATGAGCCTGTGCTGGTTGCAATTGAAAGAGCAGGAATCAAAGCTCCTTCACGCTGCCGCAGCGGTAGTGCGGATGGTGCCGTTCAAGACTTGTTTCAGGTGATGTATTCATTCCGGAAGAAACTGACGGACGCAGATGGGCTGATAAGAAATACGGAGAGATTCATCCGTGTGCTTCATTCCCGTTAAGTGATCTGGTACTTATAGTACCGGGTGAGTATTATTAAACTAAGTTATAAAATCGCATTTGGTGGTTTGATGGCCGCACTCAGTGTGGCCATCTTATCGCTGAGCAGTTTCATTCCGGTGCTTACCTATGCATCCCCGCTTTTTGCCGGATTGTTCCTTATTCCTGTAATAGAGGAATTAGGATTAAAATGGGGATGGATGGTATGGATATCAGTTTCGGTATTATCCGCTATCCTGCTGGCCGACAAGGAAGCCGCAGCGTTCTATATTTTTACCGGATACTATCCGATGATCAAACCGATGTTAGAGAAAATAAGGCCAAAACCCTTGAAAATAGCGGCCAAATTGGCAGTGTTTTCTGTGACTATCGGTATTATGTATTTCATTTTGTGTTATGTGTTGAAACTTGACGCTGTAATAAGTGAATTTACGACAGTAAGCCATGCAGTGAATATTACATATTATGTATTGATGGTTCTCATCATGCTGATATATGATCTGCTGGTTGCGAAGGTTACTCTATTGTATAAAAAAAGGATAAAGCCAAAGATGAAGATAAATCTTAAAATGATGGCATTTTTCCTGCTTGCCGGATTAATGATGTTCAGCAGACCGGAGAAAGCATTTGCCGGAACAAAGGCTGTTACATATTTCGGAAACGAATGGCCGGTGAATTTCCTGAATTCCGAACACTGTCAGGCGGAAGCGGATTTTGCTCAGATAAAGAAAGACGGATTCAATACGGTAATATACTGCGTACCGTGGAGGGAAATACAACCGGAGTCCCGTGACGGATTTGATGAAGCATCAGTTAATAAGCTTGATGAGATGATAGGACGCGCGGAGGCATCAGGTCTTAAGGTAATGCTGAGACTTGGATATACATGGGACTTTGCAGATCAGTTTTCATCAATCAACAGATTCAATAATCTGTTCAGAAATTCGGGTGAGATGAATGCATGGCTGAGATATGCGCAGAAAGTATATGAGGTTTCATCGGCACATTCGAATTTCGCGGGAGCATTTATTACATGGGAGGATTTCTGGCCGTCTCTTGCCCAAAACTGTTCAGGGTATACGGATATGGACAGAAAACTGATGGAGCTCCTCACGCAGACCCAGGATGTATTTCCGAATCTGTCAATGGAATGCCGGCTTCACAATGATATGTCCGGAGGCAAGGTCTATTCGCATGAAAATACATTCGGATGCGGGTCGGCGTCCTACTCGTCAGCAATGCTGGCAGTCAGTATGGGATTTCCCGACGGAACGGTTGTTGATCCTGCGAGTGCGGCAAATATGAGTTCTCAGATGATAAGCAGGATGCAGGCAGCGGGTAAGCCGGTCTTTATCGATCAGTTCCTTTATATGGAGAGTACACCGGAATACGAGAAACTGGCGAATGTGTCTGATGTGAATGCATATCTGTCAGCTATGGCCGATGTATTTAACCGTCAGACAATGGGGTACGGAATATGGACATACAGGGATTACGCAGACAGTATTATCTATAATCCTGAATTCGGAAGAGGAGAGAAGGGCTGGAAGTTCTATAATGCCCGGGTAGAGGATGTCAACGGAAACAAGAAGGCTTATCTCGAACCGGGTGCATCGATTTCTCAGAGTCTGACAGGAAGGGGATTCAGTAATTCATATGATTCAAAGGCAAGAATGTCTGTTGATGCTTTAGAAAACGGAAAAATCAATATGACGGTCGGCGGAGAAAGCAGATCTGTTGATATAGTTCAGGGAAGTCAGGTTGTGGAAGTTGATTTTGGAAAACAGGTCAAGGGTGATATCAGGATATCAGCTTCGGTTCCGGTTTATGTAGACAACGTTAAGCTTTATACACACATTACAGAAGGAAATATATATAAACTTGACGGAACACCGGGAGAATATCTTTCGGGAATAAGTGTGATGAACGGCAAAGTAAAATAACCGCATGTGTTTATGTGATGAAAAATACCGGGATGAAAAAATTCATCCCGGCATTTAATTAGGTTCTCATTTAGAAAAAAAAGAAATCCCGACAATAATCCGGATTTCTGATTCATCGGGGTGACAGGGTTCGAACCTGCGGCCCCCTGGTCCCAAACCAGGTACTCTACCAAACTGAGCCACACCCCGATACCTATATAAGGCACGCGACATATTATATCTCATTCCGGAGAGGATTGTCAATCACATCATTCATGGATGAGTAAGCAATCTGATTAATTCAGTGTTAATATTCCATTCTGTACGTGAAGCGGGATGGTTCTTGTATCTATTGAGCCTGATTCCTGATTCTTAATACACTGAAGAGTAAGTATTACATCACCTGTCTCAGTCGGATCTGAAGTGAAATGAACATTCCATTCGTACTCCTGATCGTCCGCTCTTTCTTCGTCAGTAATTTCTATGAAACGCTTTTCCCGTATATTAGAATTGGATAGACCGTATTTCCACTCGTATCCGTTTACGCTTCCATCCAGATGAACACTGAGGGTCTTTCCGTCATCGGAGATGTGATACCATTCCTCTGCAGCGGCCTTTTCGGTGTCATAATTTGCGGCGTTGGCCCGAACTGTAAAAGCAGATGCAACAAAAGTAGCAGCACACAGTACGGCCAGACAGATGTTAAGTGCTATTATAGCCTTCCATCTGCGAGATGTTTTCTTTGTATTATACTTGTTCTTTCCTATGTCTGTTCTGAAGCTTATCATCTTTTCTGCCCCTTGTTTTCTTTCTGCCAGTCTTTAAGCTGTTCATAGGCTTTTTCGGCTATCTCGATATTGTCGATGTCGATCATCATATAGCGTGGTTTATTTCGCTTGAATATGACGGCCTGACCATTCTCCTCGACCATCTTTACAACCTTGGAAAAATTCTGATTAGCTGCGGTAACAGAGATAATTGTTTTTGAATCAATATTCATAAACAGAACACTCTCCACAAATAATGAAATCAGCTTATC
>JAGHSD010000009.1 GCA_018066045.1 Candidatus Darwinimomas equi
CAGTATAAATGATAGCATCAGAACAAAGTACTTCCATTTATTGCCTTGCATCATATCCCTGCTTCTTCTAAATGCTTCTTTATAATCCATATTCGGATTCTCAGATAATATATATTCTACCATTGCATACTGAAAGCTCTTTATTATTCCGGGTATGATCAGAAGCAGTGACCACAGAAAAACAAACAGTTTCTTCAAAAACATAACCTTAATTATGTTCCCGTAATGATCCCCTCTGAATCCCCAGAATGTATCAATGCAGGATACACCTTCATCATTTGCTTTTCTGCAATGAAGATGAAAGTATGCTCCTCCGACGGATATTACATTTACTACAAACACCGACAGCAGTACTGCAGCAACAGCAAAAATTATTGCTCCTCCCATTGCCGCCTTTAACATCTCCGGAAATTCCGGATCAGAAATCAGTTCTATTATATTCCTTCCCCTTGTCAGTCCGGACGTTCCTGTTGATACAAATGATAATGTGCCAAACAGCATAAGAAAGATACTTGTGAAAACTGATGGCCAGTAGTACATCTTAAAATATGTCTTTGCTTCATTTTTTAAATCTTTTCTTGTCCACATATTCTCAATCCTTATATTTATAATACAGCATGCAATGACATAATCCCTCAAAATCAGGATTCTTAATCTGCTCACGAAATTCTTTACACATACATTTTGTGTCTTCATTCCGTTCACGCCTGCACGGGCAGTAACCTCCGGTCTGTTTCAGACCCTCCTTAACCGTGTCCGCTATCTCTTTATTCGGATTCTCTTCAATTCTCATGATTCCCTCCAAATTCCTTTGTTCGCATTGTACTATAAAATAAACGATTTTGCTATGTTTTATAAATATAATCAAGGCTTCCGGCAAAACTGCCGGAAGCCTTGATTATACGTACTTCTATTATTCATATTATCCGGATATAGCTGTATTATTTGTATTTTCCGGAATTTTTGAACTCAAAATGTACTCAAACGGAATAGCGAACATATATATTCTACTTGCTGTTTATTGTTTTTTTTAATTTCTTCAGGAGCTCTAAATACTCATCCTTCTCCTCCGGAAAACCCCAGCAATGGAAATTATGTGTTTCTTCCGCCTTCTTTAGAATTTTTTTTAATTCTGCTTTCTTAGTAAGTAACATATCTTTATCAAGAAGCAGTATCTTTTCAAGTAATTCTCCGGTAAACAATTCTCCCGCAAAAGGATCCTTTTCCAGTTCTTCTATTCCTCTTTCCAAAACCACTTCGTGGAATAGATTCTGTCTTACGGATCTTGCCAAATCACCTATTGTCATTTCCAATGGTTTCTTGTTTATTGTTTCATTGAACCACCTGACAAGAGTATCATTAATATCTGGTTCTTCTTCATAATGATATATATCTTTAAGAATAATATCTTCCATCACAAACCTCCATATTCTTTTAGCAATGTTTCGATCTTTGCTATTTCGTCAGTACCTCTTTTTATTGTTGCGGAGATAATCTGTTTTTCATTTTCTCCTAAATTGGGATTATCCAATGACTTTTGCAAACTTTCAGTTGCGTTTTTCAATGCCCTAAATGAATCCATCATTTCCTGCTTGTGATTGAAAAAGCCTCCTATTCGCCTTTCAATAGGATTTCCTTCCAAGTCGTTCTTTATCTTATCAATATAGTAGCCATCATTCTTTTTATTATCCATAAATCTTAACTCCGTCTCTTAGGATTTCTTTAGTCAGATCAAAGTTGTTTTGAAGTTGTTCCACGTTAAGTGCATCAACATTTTTATGCAGATTCTCTCTCAGATGCTCTACCAATCCGAAATACTTCATTCCTTTCAGATTCGTTGATAACAATAAATCAATATCACTTGTTTCCGTAGCTTTCCCCTTTGCGTAAGAACCAAACAGATAACAATATTCAACGGAATAGTCTTTAAAAACAGTTGCACAAATATTCCTGATATCATCGATATCTACTATTCCATGCGTCTCGTCAACTTTAATGATATCCGACAATTCATTCACCATATATTTATATTTAATGGTATTCTGCTTATCAGGATCATTTTCATACGACTTATATGAGCGCAAAGAAACATTCAGTAATGCGGCAGCCTCACTCTGAGTCATCTTTGCTTTTTTTCTAATTTCTTTCAATCTTTTTTCCATAGCAATAGCATATACATATTTGCACTTTTTGTCAAGAAGGAAGTGTATATTTTGCACTTTAGTGTCTCTTTTATATGTAATTATTGCACTGCGTTAGTGTTAGTTTGTGCACTTTAAACGTTTTCTCCCTGAACTCAAAGTGAACTCAAATTGAACTCAGATTCGTTTTGCAGCTTTATTTTTAACCGAAAAAAGGCTTCCGGCAAAATCGCCGGAAGCCTTGATTTTATTAACTATTTTAATGATTAGTCAAGAAGCTTTGCAACTCTTCCTGAACCTACTGTACGTCCACCTTCACGGATAGCGAAACGAAGTCCCTGCTCGCAAGCGATCGGATGAATAAGCTCGATTGTCATCTCTACGTTATCACCAGGCATGCACATCTCTGTTCCTTCCGGAAGACGGCAAACACCTGTAACGTCAGTTGTTCTGAAGTAGAACTGCGGACGATAGTTGTTGAAGAACGGTGTATGACGGCCACCCTCGTCTTTTGTCAGTACGTAAACCTGTGCTGTGAAGTTAGCATGGCATGTAACTGAACCCGGTTTTGCAACAACCTGACCACGCTCGATGTCTGTACGGTTGATACCACGAAGGAGAAGGCCTACGTTATCACCTGCCTGTGCCTCATCAAGAAGCTTACGGAACATCTCAATACCTGTAACAACAGATGTCATCTTATCTTCCTTGATTCCAAGGATCTCAACAGGATCATTAAGATGAAGAACACCACGCTCTACACGGCCTGTAGCAACTGTACCACGACCTGTGATTGTGAATACGTCCTCGATCGGCATAAGGAACGGCTTATCTGTCTCACGTGCCGGATCCGGGAAGTAGCTGTCAACTGCATCCATAAGTTCCATAACCTTGTCAGCCCACTCACAGTTCGGATCTTCAAGAGCCTTAAGAGCAGATCCCTGAATTACAGGAATGTCATCGCCCGGGAACTCATATTCGTTAAGAAGGTCTCTGATCTCCATTTCAACGAGCTCAAGAAGCTCAGGATCGTCAACCATATCGCACTTATTCATAAATACAACGATTGAAGGAACGCCTACCTGACGAGCAAGAAGGATATGCTCTCTTGTCTGAGCCATAACACCGTCAGTAGCTGCAACTACGAGGATAGCACCATCCATCTGGGCAGCACCTGTGATCATGTTCTTTACATAATCAGCATGTCCTGGGCAGTCAACATGTGCATAATGTCTCTTTGCTGTCTCATACTCAACGTGAGCTGTGTTGATTGTGATACCACGCTCTTTCTCTTCCGGTGCCTTGTCGATCTTATCGAAATCAACGATCTTGTTTGTCTCTGAAGGCATCTTTGTTGCAAGAACCTTAGTGATAGCTGCTGTTAAAGTTGTTTTACCATGATCAACGTGTCCGATAGTACCAATGTTTGCATGCATCTTGGTTC
>JAGHSD010000109.1 GCA_018066045.1 Candidatus Darwinimomas equi
GTATCACCGGGCTGATCTCTCCATCATCAAGGTTAAAGATGATTTCATCTACCACATCACCTAAATCCCCTTTGCCTGCCGTCAGTTCTATATCGGCATCTTCCGAATTGCGCCTTGCGATAGTGAAAAAGTCCACATCGGGATTGTCATTGATCTTGTTCAGCACTTCATTGGCCTTATCCGATGTGCTCAGTTCTATACGCATCAGGTCCATGACCCTGGCATCGCTTTCGCTGACTTCCACATCCGCTTCCTCGATGATAAGGTTTCTGAGCAGTTCTATCTTCTTCAGATCGGTAAGCATAGTGACTACATCTTCTTCCGTTATCTCATATGAATTTCCGGATGTTGAAAACTCCTCCATATAATCTTCCGCGGCTTTGCCGATCGACTTTGTGTCACTCATCGAAAGCTCGATTCCTCTGTCATCACTCATCTCGCTCATTACCTGAACTTTCTCCAGATAATCATGCACTGTATCGGCGAATGTGCTGCTGTATTTCGTACCGTCGTCGCACACTTCCACATCAAAGATCTTATTCGTGTATACGTTTTTCATTTCATTCATTCTGCCTGCCAGCGCCAGATACATCTGTTCAGCAGAATAAGAGGTCACCTCTACAGGCACCTCATGAATAGTTCGTTCGGGAAGCTTAGCGCATCCCGTGAGCACTATCGTCATGCATAATGCACATAATGCAATTGTAAAAATCTTCCTGTAACTCATCTTGTCAGCCAGTCGTATAACTCCTGATATTTAAGTGCGGATGCATCCCATGAGAAGTCCTGTTTCATGGCACGTTCCGCTATGTTGTTCCAACTTCGTCTCTTTTCGTAATACACTCTCTTTGCATACTGCAGAGTGAAGAGCATCTCGTGCGCATTATAATTTGCAAATGAAAAACCTGTTCCCGTGTTTTCAAATTCATTATATGCTTCGACTGTGTCCTTAAGTCCGCCTGTCTCTCTTACGATAGGTACCGAACCGTAACGCAATGCCATCAGCTGGCTGAGTCCGCACGGTTCAAACGCCGACGGCATAAGGAACGCATCAGATGCCGCATATATCTTATGCGAGAGTTCCTCGGAATAGAAAATGTTGGATGAGACTCTCTGCGGATATTTCCACGCAAAATAATTGAAAGTGTTTTCAAATCCCGCTTCACCGGTACCGAGCACCACTAACTGCACATCCTCGGTAGTGATCTCCTCGATGACACGCTGCACCAGATCAAATCCCTTCTGTGCGGTAAGTCTTGATACCACGGCTGCCATGAACTTCTTCGGGTTTACTTCCAGTCCCAGTTCTTTCTGCAGCGCAGTCTTGTTCCTGACCTTCCGTGTACGGAAGTTTGTGTCTGAATAATTAGTACTGATCAGACTGTCATTATCCGGATCAAATACTTCGTAATCTATTCCGTTCAGTATTCCTCTTAAGTCATTCCTGCGGGCACTGAGTATTCCGTCAAGCCCTTCTCCGTAGAACGGTGTCTGAATTTCATTGGCATATGTGCAGCTTACGGTCGTTACTGCATCGGCATATACGATTCCGCCTTTGAGCATGTTTCCGTCTTTGTTGCATTCCAACTTGTCAGGTGTGAAATAATAATTCGAAAGTCCCGACAGGCGCTGGAAATCTCTGATGCCCCAGCATCCCTGGAATTTAAGATTGTGAATGGTCATCACAGTCTTTATTCCTCTGTAGAAATCTCCTCCGGCAAACTTATCATGAATATATACGGGAATGAGTCCGGTCTGCCAGTCATGACAGTGTATCACATCCGGTCTGAATCCGATGACCGGAAGTATGGACAGTACTGCCTGATCAAAGAAAATGAACTTCTCGATATCCCAGAGCCAGTCGCCGTAAGGTGACGGCCCGCTGAAGTATTCTTCGTTATCTATGAAGTAATACTGTACTCCGTCATACTCTGCCTGCATTATTCCCACATAACGGTCGCGGCCGTTGTAGTTCATGTAGAAATGCGTAACATACTCCATCCTGTCCTTCATCTCCTGACGCATGCAGGCATACTTCGGAAGGACTATCCGGCAGTCATAATATTTTTTGTCGAGATACTTCGGCAGTGAACCGACAACGTCTGCCAGTCCGCCTGTTTTAATAAAAGGAAATGCTTCGGATGCCGCCATCAATATGTTCTTCATACAGTCCTTCCTTTCATCTCTCTTGCTGCATTGAGTACCGTATCCGTCAGTTCGCTTCCGCCCATCATGCGTGCGATCTCTGCAACGGATTCCTCTCCGTCAATGCGCTTTATATCAGTACGTGTAGTATTTCCGTCCGTTGATTTGCTTATCAGATAATGATTGTCAGCCATGGCTGCGATCTGCGGCAGATGTGTAATGCACAGCACCTGATGTCCTCTGCCGATTATATGCAGCTTCTCCGCAACCTTCTGTGCAGTCTTTCCGCTGATGCCTGCATCTATCTCATCGAATATCAGTGTCTCTATCTCATCCGTATCCGCAAGCACGGTCTTAAGTGCCAGCATCACCCTTGAGAGTTCTCCGCCGCTTGCCACATCCTTAAGCGGTTTTATCGGCTGCCCGGGATTGGTACTTATCATGAACTGTGCGCTGTCTCTGCCGTCAGCCGTGTATTTTCCCGTATCTCTCATCTCAATATCGAAACGTACTCCCGGGAAATTCAGATCTTCAAGCTCCTCTGTTATCCTTGCCTTAAGTCTGCCGGCAGTATCCATACGGATGGCTGTCAGACGGCTGCATGTGTCATCAAGGAGTTCCTCCAACTCTGCTTTTCTTCCGATAAGTTTTTCTCTCCGGATGTCATAGTTCTCAAGATACTCAAGTCTTGCTTTTCTTGTTTCGAGACCCTCAAGTATCTTATCGATGTCATCACCGTATTTCCCCTGGATGCGATGGATCACATCCAATCTCTTCTCTATCTCATCGAACCGGGCTTCGTCATACTCGAACCCGCTCAGGTAGCTGTCTATGTTTCTTTTTGTTTCAAATACAAGGCTTTCGATCTCCGAAAGTTCTTTCCGTATATCGTCCAATTCACTGTCGAGCCCTGCGATATCGTTCATGTCCTTGATCGCGCGCGAGATGAAATCGCTGTCCAGCTCGTTTCCTGCAGCCGAAAGACCTCCGGATATCTTTGATGAATTCTTCATTCTTCTGAACTCATCCAAAAGCTGCTGTTCCTCGTCCTGCCGAAGCTGCGCCGACGATATCTCCTCTATCTCGTATCTGAGTATATCCTCTTCTCTTTCACGCATCACCTTGTCGGTACTTGCGGTCAGTTCGGCATTTAACGCTGCATATTCTTTGTATTCTTCATACAGCTTTGCTTTCACTCCGGCTATCTCAGGTGCGGAAAGCTTGTCTATGAATTCAAGATGGCTTGCCGGATTCAGCAGGGACTGGTGTTCGAACTGTCCGTGCATGTCGATAAGAAGTCCCGTAAGCGATCTGAGCTTTGCGGCGGTCACCGTCTCATCGTTGATCTTTGCTATGGTTCTTACCGGAGTAATCTTTCTTGATATGATCAGCAGTCCGTCCTCTGCGATATTGATATCCAGATCCTTTATCTTCCTGATCTTTTCCGGATCGTCAACAGCAAACAGAAGCTCTATATACGCATACTCTGATTCGTTTCTGATGATTCCTTTGCCCGTCTTTGCTCCGAGAGCCACATTTATGGAATCTATGAGTATGGACTTGCCCGCACCTGTCTCACCGGACAGAATGGTAAGTCCTTTGTCAAACTCCATATCCGCTTTTTCTATGAGCGCCAGATTTCTGACATGCAGTTCAAGAAGCATCAGTTATATATTAACTCCTTTATGATATGCATAAGCTTATGTGTGTCATCCACTGTCTTTACGGCTACCATGATCGTATCGTCACCGGCTATGCTTCCTACGCAGCCCGGGAACTTCATGGCATCCACTGCAGCTGCCGCAGCCATGGCCATGCCTGAAACGGTTTTTATCACAAGCAGGTTCTGGGCATTGTCCATCGAAACAAACGAATCCTTCAGGATGCGGATGTATTTCTCGGAATACAGCTCGTCAGCATGAATGTTGTTCAATGCATATTTCTGCCTGCCGTTCTTAAGAGCTACTTTTACGAGCTTCAGCTGTCTGATATCCCTTGATACCGTCGCCTGCGTGACCTTGAATCCCTCTTTCTTAAGAAGCTCTGCCAGTTCCTCCTGGGTTTCGATATTCCGCTCGCTTATCAGTTCGATAATTCTTTCGTGTCTGTCGGATTTCATTCTTTTATCCCCGTATCTGATTCATCTTGTTGCGAAGAGTCTTAAAGTATGAATCCCCGCTGAGCCTTATCATCGGAATGGTGTATTCCGCTTTGCTGAATGTTACGGTCGTTTCTTCGGAAATGCTTCCCATGGACTGTCCGTCACATGCGACCTCGGCAAATTCTCTTTCTTCTCCGTTTCCTCCGGCCACCGTTACATCTACACGGTTGTTCATTCCCAGCACCACGCTTCTTGCCATAAAAGCATGCGGAGAGACCGGTGTGATCACCATCACATCGGAACACGGTTCAACTATGGGACCTCCGGCAGCCAGGTTGTAGGCTGTGGATCCCGCAGGTGTGGAAATTATTATACCATCCGCAAGATATTCGTTCAACAGTTCACCGTTGACGGATATTCTCATCCTGATGGCTCTGGATGCTCTTCTGTCGATGTTTATATCATTGAACGCATATGCCGTGTGCGAACCGCCGGCGTCGGACCAGCTGCCGCTGATCATACTGTGACTTTCTATCGTATACTCTCCGTTCAGGAGCTTATCTATCATGGGGATGATTTCTTCTCTACTGCTTGCGCTTGTCAGATATCCTAAATTACCGACATTAATTCCTATGATGGGAATATTCCTTCCTGCCGTAATTCCCGCAACACGCATCATCGTTCCGTCTCCGCCCATGACTATCAGGCACTCCGTGTCTTCCGGAATGTCATCGGCATCATAACGGTCCGCCGCGCGTTTTATATCCGCTCCGCGGTTTGTTATGTATTCTTCAATCAGTTCCGGAACGCCGGGAAGTTTACCTCTCCTGCTGTTCTCCACCAGATAAAAATGCTTCATGCGATGCCTCCACAAGTTTCTTCACATCAACCGTTATCTTTTCTTCAGCCGCATCATCCCTGGTCAGGTGATACAGATACTCTATATTTCCTTCGGGTCCTTTGACGGGTGACCAGGTAAGATCAAGGACCTTGAATTTATTGTCGTGAGCATATCCGATACATGCTTCTATTACTTCGGCATGTGTTGACTGTTCTCTTACGACACCTTTCTTTCCGACTTTTTCTCTTCCCGCTTCAAACTGCGGCTTAATCAGTGCGACCACTTCACCGTCATCCGTCAGAAGCTCATACACTGCCGGCAGCACTTTGGAAAGTGATATGAAGCTGACATCGATAGAAGCAAGCTCTATCCTGTCGTCAACATCCGCCGGTGTGACATAACGTATGTTGGTCTTCTCCATGCAGACGACTCTGTCATCGTTGCGAAGCTTCCAGTCAAGCTGTCCGTGCCCTACATCCACCGCATACACTTTTTTTGCTCCGTTCTGCAGCATGCAGTCGGTAAACCCGCCGGTGGATGCACCCACATCCATGCAGATTCTGTCCCTGCAGCAGACTCCGAATTCATTTATCGCTTTTTCTAACTTCAGTCCTCCGCGGCTGACATACCTGAGTGTATTTCCGCGTACCTCAACCTCCGCGTCTTCGTCAAACATACTTCCGGCCTTGTCTTCCTTCTGTCCGTTCACATAGACGATTCCGCTCATTATGATCGCTTTTGCTTTTTCTCTGCTCGCTGCCAGACCCCTGTCCACGAGCATTATATCGAGTCTGTTTTTCATCTTATTTTCTCAAGTATGGAATCCGAATCGATTCCGAGTTCGTGACGCAGCTTGGTCACGTCGCCGTGTTCCACATATCCGTCGGGAATTGCGATGTGTATCACTTCTATTCCCGGATGATGCGCCGCTATATAATCCGATACGACCAGTCCCATGCCGCCCTGCAGAACATTTTCCTCCATGGTGATGATCCTTGAGTGATTCCGTGCAATGCGGTCCAGCATATCCGTATCAACAGGTTTTATGAAACGCATGTTGACCAGCGTACAGTTTTTCCCTTCGGCTTTTAATTTCTCGCGCACATGCTTTCCGGTACTTACCATGCTTCCCACCGCAAGTATCGCCGTGTCATTCTCTTCATACAGCATCTCCGCTTTGCCGAATTCCACCGGTGCATTGAATTCGCTGAGCTCGGTATACGCCGTTCCCCTCGGATATCTGACTGCCACCGGTCCGTGATAATCCAGTGCAAAATGCAGGTCTTCCCGCAGCTCCTGTGCATTCTTCGGCGCGAGTACGGTCATGTTCGGAATACAGCTTAGGTAACTGAGATCGAATATTCCCTGATGTGTTTCTCCGTCTGCTCCGACAAGTCCTGCTCTGTCTATAGCAAATACCACGTGAAGGTTCTGAATGCATACGTCATGAAGTATCTGATCGAATCCTCTCTGAAGGAATGACGAGTATACCGCAACAACAGGCTTCAGTCCTCCCGCTGCCATTCCTGCCGCGCTTGTGACTGCGTGAGCCTCCGCTATGCCTACATCGAAGAACCTGTCGGGATACTCCACGGAAAACCTCGACAGTCCCGTTCCGTCGGGCATCGCCGCCGTTACCGCAACTATGCTATTATCCTCTTTTGCAAGTTCACACAACGTCTCCGAAAAAATATCCGAATACTCCGGCCCGGTCTTCTGCTTTACCGGAAGTCCGGTCTTCACATCAAATGATCCGACACCGTGGAACATTGCGGGATTCTTCTCGGCGGGAAGGTATCCTTTTCCTTTGACCGTCTTCACATGGACAAGAACCGCATGATCGACTCTCTTTGCCGATTCGAGTGCTTTGCGAAGCTTCTTCACATCGTGTCCGTCAACGGGACCGAGATATGTTATTCCCATATCCTCGAAAAACATTCCGGGAACGACCATCTTCTTGATGGAGTCCTTGGTTGTCTTCAGCCGTCTTACAAGGCGGTCTCCGACCTTCGGGATATTCGCAAGTGAATCCGCAAGTTTCTCCTTGAATGAGATATAGTTTTCGTTGGTTCTTATGCCGTTCAGATAATTCGACAGGCCGCCGACATTTTTCGCTATGCTCATCTCATTATCGTTCAGTATTATGATGAAATTCCTGTTCATGCGGGATGCATTGTTCAGTGCTTCAAATGCCATGCCGCCGGTCATCGCTCCGTCTCCGATTACTGCGGCTACCGAGTGTTGCTCGCCTTTAAGATCTCTCGCCTGCGCCATGCCGAGAGCTGCCGAGATTGATGTTGACGAGTGTCCAGTATTGAATGCATCGCACGGGCTTTCACCGGTCTTGGGAAATCCCGCTATGCCTCCGAATTTACGCAGTTCATCGAAAGCATTTTTTCTTCCGCTCAGTATCTTATGAGTGTATGACTGATGACCCACATCCCATATAACCTTGTCTTCAGGCAGATCAAATGCAAGAAATATCGCCATGGTCAGTTCCACTGCTCCTAAATTGCTTGCAAGATGCCCTCCGGTCTCGCTGGTTTTTTCGATAAGAAACTGCCTTATCTCTTCAGCCAGTACCGGGTAATCTTCGGGATTAACCTTTTTTATATCATCCGCCTGGTTTATGTTTTCAAGTATCATTAAATCCGAAACCGCCTGTATCAATTATCTCTGTTTATCAGTGCCTCTGTGATCATGATGAGAGTACCGTTATCGCCGCCCATTTCCTTAAGCAGTTCTATGGCTTCCTCAGAGCAGCGGGCAACCTCAGCATTTGCCTTATCTGTTCCGTAAAGCGTCACATAAGTCGTCTTGCCGGAATCCTTATCCGAATGTATCGGCTTCCCTAATTTTTCATCAGTGGATATCTCATCAAGGACGTCGTCTCTTATCTGGAATGCCATGCCGATATCTCCGGCAATCTTTTCGGTCTTTGCTATCTCTTCGTCCGACGCACCTGCAAGTATGGCACCTATCATCATGCTTGCTTCAAGAAGCGCGCCCGTCTTGAGTCTGTAGATGAAATCCAGTTTATCGCGGTCCAGCGGTCTGCCGGTGTTCTCCACATCGACCACCTGTCCGCCTGTCATGCCGTATATTCCGGACTTGACTCCCATGCAGTGAACCGCCCTGAGTCCTGCCTCTTTGTCCTGCATTTTCATTGCCGCTTCCGACATGGTTGAGAAGGTCTGTATCATCATGGCATCGCCTGTAAGGGTGGCCATATCGACACCGTACACCACCCATGTGGTCGGTTTGCCGCGGCGAAGCCTGTCATTATCCATGCACGGAAGATCATCATGTATCAGACTGGCCGTATGCATGATCTCCATTCCTGCCATGAACGGTGCGATGACATCGTCGTCCGGCGTCCTGCCGTACTTCCTGCAGAAATATACATATGTTTCATACATGAGCATGGGGCGTATCCGCTTGCCTCCGGCATCAACTGCATCGTTCATTGCATTCAGCACGGTGACCTGAAGTCCTTCCTTCGCGGGAATATTCCTCATAACCATGTCATTGATTTTTCTTACGTCATAATCAAGCTTCATCTTCCTTCTCCCCTGCATCAAGCTCGATGATTTTTTTCTCGACTTTGTCTATCCTTCCGTTTATCTCCCGGATAGCCTTCATTCCTTTTTCATATATTTTGAATGAGTCCTCCAGCGGGATGTCTCCGCTCTCAAGACTGTCGATGATACCGTCGACTTCCTCAAGCATCTCTTCTATGCTCTTTTTATTTTCACTCATATTCGACCTCCGTGATCTCGGCTCCGGCTTTACCGTCCGCGAATCTTACCGTTATCTTCTGTCCTGTTCTGAGCTGTGATGCCCTGCTCAGATGGTTGTCCTCATCATCGCTGATCCATGCATAACCGGATGATATCTTGTCCAGCGGCGACAGGCCTTTAAGTCTTTCCGCCCGAACCGCCAGTGCATGTTTTCTGTCGGTCACATTTCCTCTCATGACCTGCGAGAGTTTCATGCGTGATTCCTCCGTGCGCGCCCTGAATGCGTTCAGCCGGTTTGACGGCGAAAGCATATTCAGAGAGTAACCGGCCTTTTCGGTTCTGTGTCTCAGCCTTTCTATGCTGTCCTCCATGGCATTCCTGAGCATTTCCTCTTTTCTGTCAAGAACGCTTTCCCGCGTCCATGAGATGAGTCCCAGTACAGCTCTGTTCAGGCGTTCTTTTCTCGCATCAAGAGAATCAAGAAACTCCTCCATATCTTCCGTTGCGATTTCCGCTGCCGCACTCGGCGTAGGCGCCCTCATGTCTGCCGCGAAATCCGCAATCGTAAAATCCGTTTCATGTCCCACCGCACTTATGACCGGAGTCCTGCAGTTGAAGATAGCCCGGGCAACTTCCTCTTCGTTAAATGCCCACAGATCCTCAAGGCTTCCTCCGCCTCTGCCTGCGATAATCACATCTACTCCGTAATCGTCAAGCATCTTTATGCTGCGTACTATGCTCTGTGCCGCTCCCTGTCCCTGTACCTTGGTCGGTGCAAACACGAGCTGTATGTACGGGTTTCTTCGTGTGGTGACATTGATGATGTCGTGAAGTGCCGCTCCTGTGGAAGCCGTGGCGATACCGATGGTCTTCGGATGCTTAGGTATCTCCTTCTTGTATTCAGGGGCAAACATGCCCATATCTTCAAGCTTTTCCTTCAGCTTCAGGAATTTCTCCCAGAGATCTCCCTTTCCCGCAAGTTCGATCCTGCCTGCATAGATCTGATAGCTTCCTCCGCGCTCGTATACTTCGATACTTCCCGTAACGACTACTTTCTGTCCGTCTTTCAAAGTGAAGGAGAGACCGCTCCTGCGGCCTGCAAACATAATAGCCGAAAGCGTCCCTCCGGAATCCTTCAATGTGAAATATATATGTCCGCTTGAATGATATTTGCAGTTGCTCACCTCACCCTGAACGCTTATGCGGTTCAGAGCGCTGTCTTTCGCGAACATGTTTTTGATGTACGAATTAACTTGTGTTACAGAATAAATGTTTTCTGACATGGTCCACCAGTTTTATTGCCGGTTCAGCGTGAAAGCTCAGCCGGCTGACTTATCATCCACCAGTTTTGCAAGCACGCCGTTAATGAATGCCGGTGACTCATTGCCTCCGAATTTCTTGGCCACTTCAACAGCCTCATTGATGGCGACTTTCGCGGGGATGTTCTCGTCGTATTTCATCTCATATACGGCAAGTCTCAGAATCGTAAGCTCGACCCTTCCTATTCTCTTAAGCTTCCATCCTTCCGTAGCGGCAGAGAGCATCCCGTCTATCTCCGGTATCTTTGAAATGATGGCATCAACACGTTCGCCAAGCTCCTTCTGTTCCTCTTCGGAAAGCTCAACGGCGTGAATGATTTCCGTATTTCCGTCTTCGTCCGTATCATCCTCGGAAGGCTGATCAAAATATCTGCCGATCTGTTCATCCGCTTCGTCTGCAGGATAAAAATCTGCACAAAAGAGCATCTTAAAACAGTGCTCTCTTAAAGCACGTCGTGTCATAATCTCCCCCTAATCAATTCACGTATATTCGCGTCCTGCGAATACCCGTTAAGTATACAACATTTCAGGCATATTTCCAACTTTTCCGGGGATAAAAAACAGAGAATAATGCGAATAAATCCGCGCTTGGCCCGTCGCTTCTATGCTATAATCAGTATGTATTGTTTACACATGATTATCTCTTTCTGCGGAGTGAACTATGCCAAAAGTTACCGTACTTTTATCAACATATAACGGTGAAAAATATATATCGGAACAGTTAGACAGCTTGCTTGCGCAGCAGGAAGCTGATGTCCGGGTGCTTATACGTGATGACAGTTCCACGGACGGCACCTGCCGCATCATAGAAAGCTTCAGAGCAGCTCATCCCGGCCGCATTGCTGTGATGTCCGGTTCTCACAAAGGTTTCTCCGGAAGCTTTTTTTCTCTTGTCCGTGAAGCTGCTTCCTCTGATGATTCTGATTATTACGCATTCTGCGATCAGGATGACGTCTGGGTCCCCGACAGGTTACAGGCCGCAATCAGTATGATTGACAGTGATTCTCCCGTTCCGGAAATGTATTTTTCCAATGCGACTCTGACAGACAGTAAGCTTAAACCGGTCCGGTCCCTGTATGATAATTTCAGTTTTCCTCCTCTTAAGTCCATGAGGCTGACTGATAATCCGGCGGCCGGATGTACTATCGTATTCAATAAAAAAGCCAGAGACTGTTTCGTTCTGGCTGATGAAAATAAAATCGTATATCATGATTTCTGGATGTATCTGATCTGTTCCTATCTCGGCAGGGTCGTCTATGACGACAGGTGCGGCGTGCTGTACCGTCAGCATGAGGATAATGTAATGGGCCGTCTGGATAAGAAAAAAGTGTGGATAAACCGTGCGAAAAAAATGAAACACCGGCTTCATCTGCGTGAATATTCCGCATCAGAGCTGTCGCGCCTGTTCAGCGATAAGATTGATCCGTCCGAAACGGAGAACATTAATATCATGGCCGGTTACAGACAGAATCTGTCCACAAGAATGCGTCTTCTTTTTCACCGGGAAATCGTGGCGCCTTCAGCGGATAAAAATTTCTGGTTCAAGCTTCAGGTCATACTCGGAAGCGCCTGACCTGTCTTAAGGTTCGATCCGCCTTAAAGCCTGATTTACCTTAAAGCCCGATGGCTTTCCCGAGTGCGAACGACCAGATGATCTTTCGGGTCACACGGCAGCTGCGCATCTTCTCAAGTGCTATGACATAATAATGCAGCTGACCTTCATATCTGTCGATCAGTTCCTGCTCATCCGATACTCTGTCGGTCTTATAATCAACCAGTATGCATTCTCTGCCGTCTTCGGACATAACGAACGCATCTATGATACCCTGCACAAGTACAGGCTCATCCGAATCGGCAGCGCCGATCTCTCCTGCCGGTATTCCCATGATGAAACGGCATTCCCTGAAGAGCCTTCCGTCCCGCTGTGCATCTCTGAACATCTTTCCGAAATCCGATTCAATAAATTTTCTGATATCGTCAGGTCTTACATCTTCCGGAAGGTTCTTCAGTGCGGTCTCCGGATCGGTATAATCAAGCTTCTCCATAACGGAATGATACAGCGTTCCCCGCTGTGCTCCTCCAAAGTCACCTGAAAACATATCTTTCTGCGCACCGGATTCTCCCTGTCCGTCCGTTCCGTTTTTCTCACTGAACATAGCTTCCCCGACAGCATATTCTCCGGTAATCTCATCTTCTTTCAGCTTGTCTGCCATCCACTGTCTCTTCAGTTCCGATATCGATATCTTGTTTCTGAGACTTACATCGCTCTGATACGGATAGCTGAAATCAAACAGTGCGGAATACTTCTCCTGTCTGTCCGCATCCACGGTCACCGTATCAAGATGTTCTCTGATTTTTTCAAGCGACTCATCGCCGGCTCTTCCGGTCACTTCTTCCGTGTCGTATATCGTGTATCTGTAATTCACGCCTGACTTTCTGATCCAGTAAAGATACCCGCTGTCATTCTTTATATCGGATATGCCCGGCACAGTCTGAGATGCGGCAATGCCGTCATACTCCGTCACGAATTTATCTTCATCTTTCACCGCACCCGCAATAAACAGTTTCTCTTTCGCACGCGTCATCGCAACGTACAGTATCCTGAGTTCTTCTCCTACGGTGTCATTGCGCAGCTTGAGTCTTAAAGCCATCTGCTTTAATGTCTTCTGTCTGAATCTCTCTTTCACATCCGTGTACGGACAGGCGATACCCAAATCATCATCTATAAGCAGCGGCTGATTGCTGTCCATCTGATTCAGTTTCTTGTCACAGGCAGCCAGGAAAACTACAGGAAATTCAAGGCCTTTGGACTTGTGTATGCTCATGATTCGCACCGCGTTATCATTTTCTCCGGATATGGATGCCTCTCCGAAATCGGCATCATAAGTCTTCAGATTATCGATGTATCTGATGAAATTGAAGAGACCTCTGTATCCGGTCTGCGCATACTCCGCCGCCATCTGACGAAGCTTGTCCAAATTGGCTCTGCGCACTTTTCCCGCCGGAAGACTCATGGCATATTCATAGTATCCGGTCTCGTCATATATCTTAGTGATAAGATCTTCGATGCCGGTATATCTGCTCATATCGCGGTACCGCTTAAGCATAGCGCAGGCACGCTCATACTTGTATCTTCCTATGTCACTGAGCATGTCGGGCTGCTTCCTGAGTACCACCAATTCATCATCCGTCATTCCTATGACCGGAGAACGAAGGAATGCGGTATATGCGATATCCTTCTTAGGATTATCAACGGCCGTCAGCATGGCCGTCATGGTCCTGATCTCCAGTGAATCAAAGTAGCCTTTGTTTGTCTCGCAGTGTGCCGGAATTCCCGCGTTCAGCAGAGTATTAAGATATGCCTCTCCGCTGACATTTGCCGATCTTAAAAGTATCACAATATCAGACAGCCTGACTTGTCTGTATTCCCTGCCGTTCCATATCTTCATTCCGTTTTCCGGATCGGTAAGTTCTCTTATCTTCGAAGCTATCATTCTTGCTTCCGCTGCCCGCGCGCTGTCTTCCGCATCAAGGCTTCCGACATTGACAAGGAGCAGTTCTATATGCGAATCGCATGCATTGTCTCTTTCCTCTTCGGGCGTTCCGAATCGCGCACCCGGATTGAGTTCTGCTTCCGGAGTATAATCTATCCCTCCCAGTTCACGGTGCATCAGCACCCTGAACAGTCTGTTTATGTCCTCAAGCAGATCCGGCCTGCTTCGGAAATTCATGGACAGATTGATAAGCGTATCGCTTGACGGGTCGGCCTCCGTGACAGGTATGAAAGTTCTGTACTTATCCATGAATATCTCAGGTCTTGCCTGACGGAACTTGTATATCGACTGTTTGACATCACCGACCATGAATACCTGACCCGCATCGAGTCTTCTCACTATCTCCTCCTGCAGATAATTGGTATCCTGATATTCGTCCACACAGATCTCTCTGAATCTTTCCCTGTACTCATCTGTCAGCTTAAGGACCTTGAGCGCCATGTGTTCGACATCCCCGAAATCGACAACATTTTTCTCTCTCTTCTGCTGTGAATACCTGCGGTCAAATTCACGGGCAAGGCCGATGCCTGTCCTGATAAACGGCTCTGTCAGTCTGTATTCGTCCTCTATCATCGAGATGTCTTCTCTTGAATAATTCTTTTTCCAGCTTTCTACCGTCTTCTTTATCTCTTCTCTTCCTGACTTAAGCGCATCTATCTTAAGCCGGTCCGTGCCGGTTTTGTTTCTTCCGAGCCTCTTGAATTCAAATGTCTGCAGAGCTTCGTTCAGTTCTCTGAAATCTTCTGCCCGGGCCAGCTGTTCCAGTTTTTCTATATCCGAGCTGATCGCATCCGCATATCCCGAAGGTCCGTTGTCGCTCATGCATACTGCAAGGAGTTTTTCCGCTGACGGGATTACTGATTCAGCCAGACCTGTTATCACGCCGTGCACGTATGATGCAGTCTTATCAATGCATCGGTCTTCCTCATGCTCGCTGTACCATACTTCGGGATCCGGCGTTACCTGCGCAAATCTGTATATCTGCAGTATCTTCTCTTCAATTCCGTTCCCTGCATTTCCCTGTCCGAATGCATCGATAAATGCTATGAAATCGTCTTCTGCTTTTTCGTAACAGTCTTCAAGCATGGATTCCATAACGTCGGCCTGCATCAGTTTGAGTTCCGTTTCTTCCGCTACTCTGAAATTCGGATCGATTTCAAGCTCATCCGTATGATCCCGCACAACATTCATGCAGAAGCTGTCTATAGTCTGAATGCATGCGCTGTCCATGATTGCGATCTGTGATTTGAGGCGCCTTAAGAGTCCGTCATCTTCTTTTCTGTCTTTTCTGATGGCTGCATATGTTTCTTCAAGTCTGCGGCGTATACGGTCTTTCATCTCCGATGCAGCCGCGCGCGTAAAAGTAATCACAAGGAAACGGTCCACATCGACCGGATCTTCGGGATCCAGTATTCTCCTGATGATACGTTCAACAAGAACAGCCGTCTTTCCGCTGCCGGCTGCCGCTGAAACAAGGAGACGTCTGTCATGCGTCTCGATGGCTTTTAACTGTTCACTTGTCCATTTATTATCTGCCATGCCGTATCTTTGTCGTACTTCTTCTCGATATTGTAGCCGAACCCTTCTATCCTGCGGTCAAATCCGCACACTGCCCTGTACCTGCAGTAACTGCAGCTCACGTGTTCCTGATCCTTATACGAAGGCCTGATGCTTATGTCGCCTCACGCTATCATTTTCCCCATTCCTTCTGCTTTTCCCTCAATGTACGGAATGAGTTCTTCTATTCTTTCACGGTCTTTTATTCCCGCGAATTTCATCTCATCTCTGAGGCCGTCTTCGACAGTCTTGTTTTTGCTGAGCTTGTCCCTGTCTATTATCGGGTCGTGGAGGGTGTAATAAAACATCTCTTCCGGGAGTATCCTGCGGCCTTTGAACCTTGACTGCAGCAGCTCGGCCACAGCTGCCATGTAAAGGGTTATCTGCAGATCTTTTCCGTTCACCACGTCACTGATGTCCCAGGTCTTCCTGCCGGACTTGTAGTCGATAACTCTGACGGCCACTTCTCCTTCTCTCTCAAGGATATCGGTTCTGTCAACAATGCCCGAAAGCTCCATGCGTTTTCCGCCGCCAAGATCGTAGGTCGATGATGAGAGTCCGTCTTCTTTTCCGAATCCCCACTCGAATTTATAGGGCACGAATCCGTCGTTCATGTTCATGATGAGTCCCCAGAGAGAGCGGGCTACGACACGCTCGACGCGTTTTACTATATATTCGTTGCGCGCGGTGTCCGAATATTTCGATGATTCGTCATCCAGTATCGCCTGTTCTATGCATCTGTGAACCATGGCTGCACGCGATTCGTCGTCCGCGCGCGTCAGGTCGATTCTCAGCTTCTGTGCCTGCGAGAAGATCTTCTCCAGTGCCGCATGTGCGATGTTTCCGATATCCAGCGCACGGAAAGTGAACTCTTCCGGTTCTGTCAGTTTCAGTCCGTAGGTTGCAAAGAAGCTGAACGGGCACGCCGCGTATTTTTCAAGCTTGCTTATCGTTCCCTGCAGTCTGTCACCGTACATGAGGTCGATGCTCGCGCTGTCAAGTCTGACCGGTCTGTATGAGTACAGTGCCGCCGACGTGATAAGCCCGATCCGTTCTCTCGTCTCTTCATCCCGTGCCAGATATGCGTACAGACTGTCAAAGTCTTCATCCGCCTGTTCTATGCCGTCCGTCCTTATGTCTCTGAGCTTCTCGCCGGTTTTTCTCAGTGCGGCATTGATATCATAAAGTTCTGCGGAATCCTCCGCTTCTTCGATATTCAGATTGTCATACAGTCCCGCAAGATGCCCGATGATGTAGGACGGCTGAAGCTCGCTGCCTTTCAGGTCCAGTCCCGCGTACGTAACGATCAGTTTCTCTGACGGCTTGGTCAGCAGTCTGTATAAATAGTATCTCTGTATCAGCAGGTCTTCCCTGACCGTCGGTGAGAGCTCGAATCCGGCAGACTTGAGTTTTTCCTTTTCCGCATCCGTGATTACATTTCCTCTTGAGAGGACTTTCGGTATGCTGCCGTCATTGGCTCCGATCACATACAGTATTTTTATTCCGTCCAGTCTGGATCTTGTTATATCTCCTATCGTTATGCGGTCTGTTCCCGACGGAATCATGCCAAGCCTGATCTGCGCCGCTCCTGCCGAGAATATCTCGCAGAATTCGGTTCCGCTGAGTTTCTCTCCGTCAAGCAGCGATTCCATGTTTTCAAGGAGTCCTCTGATGCGCGCGTACACTTCGGAATACTCCCGTGCATGCACGGTATCTCCCGCACTCTCAAAGCTCTGTTTCAGGCGTTCAAGTTTCGTGCCGACATCGTTTGCCTGCATGAGGTCCGACGCGGCCTTTACTATGTCGGATACCGGCACCTGTCTGTCTCCCGAAAGAAGTTTTCTCATGTCTTCAAGCGGGGCAAGTATACTGTCCCTGAACGCATTCAGTGCCTCCCTGTCGGTATCATTAAGATCATCCGGCATGTAGTCCCACGGCGAACTCATCCGTTTATATCCGCGTCTCCCGCATTCATACATATAGATGTCCATGATATCTGTCATCTCTTCGTCGTCACTTGCCAGTCCGGTCTTCAGATATCTCATCACGCTCTCATATGAATAGTCTGAATGAATTATATCGAATGCCGCCTCCAGCATGGCAGCAAGCGGATTGCCGCAGATGTCTATCGATTCGTCAACATAATAAGGTATTCCCGCAAGATCCATCCCGTGATCAAGTATGCTTTTGTATCTGTTGATATCGGAACATACCACCGCTATATCCCTGTAGCGAAAGCCGAGAGTTTTCACCTGCCTCTGTATGTCGTTTATGATAAATGCTGACTCTTCCGCCGTGTTAAGCGCGTGCACCAGCCTTACGTTATCATTTTCCACATGTCCTTTTATACCGTCATATCTGAGAAGATGTTTCTCAAGGAAGCTGTCTGTACTGAGCACGATGTCCTGTCCGTGACTTATTCCGTTTCTGGATGCCGTATCGATGATCCGGTTTATCATCCCGCGGCTCATGTCGAAAAGATCGCTGTCCCTGTCGTCTCCGATGCTGACCGTGATAACCACTTCTCTCGCGCAGCTTAAAAAGCTCTCGACGATTCTGTACTGTACCGGTGTGAATCCGGTGAAGCCGTCAAGTACGATGTATGCATCCTTTATCAGCCCTGATCTGTGGACGTTCCGCGCAAGTATGTCCGGAATCTCTTCCGGAGTTACATACCGGTTTCTGATGGCATCCGTGAATGCGGCGTAAATCACAGCCAGATCATGCATCTTGTTCTGAAGGCGTCTGTCCTGTTCCGGCATGTTCTTCTTTATATCCTCCGGAGTGATTCCGTAAAGGCAGAGTTCGGATATCATCGATTTCAGGTTGTCAACGAATCCCGGGCTGCTGAATCTGCGGCCCCATACCTTCAGCTCGTCTTCATGTGCGGCTCCGGTCTTTCTGAGTATCATGGCCTTGGAAATGTCGTCAAGCACATCGGGATTCACTATTCCGAGTTCCTCGAATACCATATATGCCAGGCGGCTGAAACTGAGCACGTCAATGCTGCCGGTCGCATGATTCGGATGCAGGCGGATCAGTTCCTTCTCCGTCGCCGTCGTCGCCTGTTCGGGTACTATCAGCAAAAAATGACTGCTCTCACCGGCCATTGCAGCCGAGATGCAGTCAGTTAAAGCTTTATTCGTTTTTCCGCTCCCTGAGCCTCCAAGAATAAACCGATACATTTTCTACTGTGATTCTATTCCCTTATCCTGCTTTCTAAAAAATCTATTTCGTGCTGTATTTCCTCATTGGAACCGTACTGCTGCGTATACTCCTCAAAAAGACTCTTCGCAGTCCTGTAATCATGGTTGTATTCGTAGCATATCGCAATGTTGTATTTAAGGGATGCCAGTACATCCTCTTCGTTCATTTCGGGATGTTTCTGAATAAATCCGATTCCTTCGTTGAACCAGTCTATCGCTTTCTCCACATCTCCCTGTTCGAACACTAAAGAACCTATCCTGTTGTATAATTCTCCGGATGCGCTGTTCCCGTCATTCAGTGCAGTCTGATACAGTTCCAGTGCAGTCTTTAAGTCCTCTTCGTTTCCCGTATGCGAAAGTGCCGTACCGAGTGCATACAGTGCCTCTCTGTTTCCGGTTCCGACAGGATCAATCTCGCATGAATGCCGGTATAGCTCAAGCGCTTTCTTCGGGCTCTGTCCGCTTCTGAGCATACAGATAATCTCAAGATTGATGTACTCCGGCCTGTCGCCGTCTTCCCTGCGCAGCTGTGAGTATGTGTTTGCCGCATTGGCGTATTCCCTGGCAAGCACTTCGGCTTCCGCGCGGTATCTTAAGATGTCGATCTCAAGCTGACCGTATGATCCGTCATGGTATGAAAGGGCCTCATCAAAACGGGCAACCGCAGCACTGAAATCTCCCTGCTGCATAAAACCTATCGCCTGCTCTCTGAGTTCCTTTTCCTTCTTTGTGTTTTTCCCGCATGCACCAAGAAGGCATACCGTCAGAACGATACACGCAATAAGAAGGGCCTTTCTGATTATATGGTTAAGTTTGTTTTTGTTAAATGTCATCGTACCCCTGTGCTGCCGAAACCTCCGCGGTCTCTGTCCCCGAGTCTGTCAACCTCGACAAAGCTGAAGGCAGGCTGATGTTCCATGATCCTGAACTGGCATATCCTGTCATTTGCATGCACTGTAACATCTCTTGTGGCAAGTGCCGGCCAGAACCACTGGTCATTATCTCCGCAGTAGCTTTCATCCACTATTCCCATGGAATTGGTCTGGATGAGTCCGAAATTCTTGTATGTCGAAGACCTCGGAACCACATGAGCTTCATATCCTTCGGGAAGCTTCATTCCGACTCCGAGCGGAATTAAACGAAATTCGCCGGCTTTCAATTCGATGTCCTCTGCGCACCTTAAGTCCATCCAATCGCTTTTGCCGGCGATATACTCGATCTTATCTATTTTATCGGTAAAATATTTGATCCTGATTTCCATCAATTATTTGCCATCTCCTGTGCAACAGCCTCGACTATGGAATCTGCCGTCTCAAGATGAAGTCTCTCCTGAACAGGTATCGGCTCCGTGCCGAATCTGAAGCCTACTTCCTTCTCAACTTCTTCAACGATCTCTGCTTCCTTATCTGAATTCATCGACGGAAGAGCCTTCCTTGATCCCACGCCGAACCTTCTGAGGAATTCCTCTGTTGTTGCGAAAAGCGCCGGCTTGCCCGGAGCATCAAGTCTTCCTGCCTCGTATACAAGTCCGTACTCCAAAAGTTTGTTAAGAGCATACTCACATGATACGCCTCTTATGTTATCCATCTCTGTCCTTGTAACAGGCTGCTTATATGCAACTACCGAAAGTGTCTCCAGAACAGCTTCCGTAAGTACCTGTTTCTTAGGTGTCTTTGCCACCTTGATAAGGTTGTCATAGAACTCCGCTCTTGAGCACATCTGCCAGCTGTTCTCTAATTCAAGTATCTGCATGCCGCGCTGCTCGTCGTCGTATTTCTTCTGAAGACGCTGTGCCGCACTTCTTGCTGCATATTCATCACAGTCAAGTGCTGCCGCAAGCTGACGTGTCTCAACCGACTTGCCCATGGTAAAAAGTACTGATTCAACAATTGCTTCCTGTCTTAATTCCTGCTCGTATGTCATGCCTCAAAATCCTCCAATCCCGACAGATCAAGTTCTGTCCCGGATTCTTCTGTTTCTTTTACTGTTATCTGTATGTCTTCTCCCAAAGCGTCCTGCGTGATTCCGAAGAATCCCGACTTTGTCAGTTCCAGGATGCCTAAGAACGTGACCACCGTCGCAAGTACCGACGGCTGTTCTTCAAGGAGTGCCCTGAACGAGAACTGCTTATGCTCTTTCGCATAATCGATAAGCTGCCTTATCCTGTTCTCCAGGCTTATCTTCTCGCGCTTGATCGTTCCGAACTTGCTTCTCTCCGGGTCGACCCTGTCTTCCTTGCGCTTCATGACCTGATTGAATATCTCCTGAAGCTTTGCAAGATCCACACCCGAAAGGAGATTATCAAGATCTACCGGCTGCTCGTACTTCGCCACTTCTTTCGGGATGGTCGGGCCTTTATACAGATGCTTCTCCGCATCCAGCTCCATATCCGCCAGCTCGGCAGCCATCATCTTCATCTTCCTGTGTTCGATAAGTCTCCCGACCAGCTCTGCTCTCGGATCGACCTCTTCACCCGTATCCGGATCCACCTCTTTCGGCAGAAGCATCTTCGCCTTGATCTCCAGGAGCGTTGCGGCCATAACCATGAATTCACTGGTACGGTTCAGATCCTGCTGCGGCATATGATCCATATATTCCAGATACTGCTCGGTGATCTGGGCTATCGGAATGTCGTAGATATTGATCTTATCCCTGTCGATAAGATGCAGGAGCAGGTCCAGCGGCCCCTCAAAAGTCTCAAGTTTGTACGAAATGCTCTCAATCATAACGAGTACATTATACCAAAGCCGGCTTTTTAAGTAAACAAAAAAAGCGCATATTTTGCGCTATTTTTTGATGTCAACCACAACAACTTGTGGTTTATTGTTAATTCTGAGGTTGATGCTGTGAGTACCCAATCCGCTCGATATTATCATAAAAGTATGGTTAAAATGCTTCAATCCCACCACATCTGTGTTAAAAAACTGGTACTGCGGGGTCATAAGTCCCACTTTTCCCGGTAATCTGATGGTTCCTCCGTGAAAATGCCCGGAAAGCACCAGATCAGCCCCTGTGGAGGCATATTCTTTAAGGAAGAGAGGCGAGTGAGCCAGCAGGATATTGAACCTCTCAGGATTCCGTTTTCCGACCTTGATATCCAGCACCCCCTTGTCGGGTTTTTTCGGTGATACAGGTCTGTACTGGTCATCGTCAAGACTTATGCCGGTAAACGAAAGGTTGTATTTCCAGTCAACTGTCTCATTGTCCAGATACGTAACTCCCGCTTCCTCCAGCCTGTTTCTGAAATTCTCATCGATGACTCTCTGCTCGTGATTTCCTTCCGCATAGAATACCGGGTACTTCTTTGCAAGCTCGGTGCACAGGCTGCAGGTCACTCTGTCCTCGTAATAGCCCGGATGACTCTTGTCAGCAATGACCATATCTCCTCCGATAAGAACCGCATCCGGATCAGCCTTGTCTATCATCGCAAGAAGGTGTTTATTTCCTTTTCCGAATTCCTTTTCATGCAGATCGGTCAGGAATACCAGTCTGACATTGTCTCCGGCCTTTCCCGCACCGTCGATATCGTACCGTGCATACTCCGGGTGATCTTTTTCATATGCCGATCTCGCAAGAAAAGCACTCAGAGCCACTGATCCGATAAACCCTATGTTGACCGGCAGCGATACCTTCTTTGTAAGTTTCCTGCCCACTGTATTATTCAGTTTTTCCGTCAGCTCTTTTGCTGCGACTTTTGCAAGTTCTTCGCCTAATGTTCCCATATATTCTTTCCTGTATTACGGAGCTACCAGCTCAACGACTGCAGCGGGTTCACCGGTTTCCGTTCCGGCTGCTGTTTCGGCTGTTGTTTCCGCTGCTGTTTCGGCTGCAGCCCCTCTCTGAGACATCACATCAAAACCGTATTCGAAAAGTGCTCTGGTATCGTCATAGTGTGCCAGATATTTCTTGTTCTTCATCGTAACTGCCACGAGACGGACTCCGTCCTTTTCTGCCATGGTCACAAGCGTATTCCCCGCCTTTGACGTATATCCTGTCTTTCCTGCGATGGCATACTCATAATACTTCTCGTGATTTTTCATAAGCATCTTATTGTTAAGATTCAGAAGCAGTCCGCTCTTATCAAGCTTTGACGGAGGAAGTCTGTATATCGTCGCCGTATCGATCTTCCTGAGCTCCTCATACCTGAAAGCCGCTGCCGCAATAAGCGCCATGTCATGTGCGGTCGTCAGATGCGCCTCGTTATTCAGTCCGTTCGGATTGACAAAGTGTGTGTTCGTACATCCGAGTTCCTTCGCCCTTGCATTCATCTTTTCGGCAAATGCCGGCACCGAGCCCGAGATATGTTCAGCCAGAGCATTGGCCACTTCATTGGCAGATTTGAGCATAAGTGCATACAGACCGGCTCTCACGCTCATCTTATCTCCTGCCGACATTCTCGCTGTTGTCGCTCCGCTTTCAAGATTCGTTGTCGCGGATTTTGAGAATGTTACCATCTCGTCCATCTTACAGTTTTCCATAACAAGAAGTGCCGTCATGACCTTGGTTATCGATGCGGGATAGTACTGTGTATTCTCATCCTTTCCGAAAAGCACCTCTCCGGTATCCGCATTAATCACGATTCCAGTCGCGGAATTAAGCACCGGCTCCTGCGCTGCATATGAAATCACTGATGCCGCGAAAATATTGAGTATGACAGCTGCCAGCATGACAGCGACTTTTATTCTTCTTCCGATCTTCATCAATATACTGCCTCTAATCCGTTATTGGTTCCGTATTTATCATACAGCTTATCTATCTCACCATCAATTCCCTGAGCTATGAAACACTTTCCGCTGCCGTATTTTCCGTACAGCTTCATCAGCTGAATCATCTCTTCTTTCGGTATCTTTATGCAGCCTAACGACGGTGCTTCCGTCACCCCCTGACAATGAATAAACAGAGCACTGCCTTTCTTATTTACGGCATTTCTGTTATATCCTGCGTCAAGCACATAATCATATACCCTGGCATATTCACTGCTGCCCACACGCTCTCCCTTAAGTTTGTTTTCGGGATCAACAGTCAGCCTGTTTGTATCCTCTGTCCACACATATGAACTGTCGACTTTAATATAATCCTCCGGAAATCCCTCTTCTGCCGGCTTCTGTCCGAAAGGAGTATTCAGCATCCACACCCCGACCGGAGTAGTTCCGTCTCCTTCTTTCCGGTTCCTGCTCATACCGCTTCGTCCTGTATTTCCGTTTACCGCGAATACGGGGTTCCACTTGTCTTCATTCTTCTCGAATGCAGTCACGGTACATGTCTTGTCTTCTCTGCCTTCAACCACGACAAGAACAGCTGCTTCCTCCGGAAGCACGAATTTCTCCGGACTGTATGATGTTTTATAACCCGGTCCTATCATCGATAATGCAAGTATTAATGCAATAACTGATTTGATCATTATATTCCCTCCGGTATGCGTATATTATACAACACCGGTGTATAACTTTTCTCTTACGATTTTTATAATATGGCACATCCCGCGAAGCGCGTTTGTCCGGCAGGACACAGCTCCCTGTCGCCGGAAATGTCAGCCGTATACCGGATTCTCTCTTATGGATCTGTCAAGTTCCACCATGAATTCTTCAAGATGTCTTGCTTTCATGGTTCTTTTCGAAGCTTTCAGATATGCTGCGATCTCCTTGAGTTTTTCCATGCAGTGCCTCTCATCAGGATCTCTTTTTATATAATCATCTCTGATCCGATGAAGAAATGCTGTCATCTCGCTTCTGTCTGCCGGTTTCCCTCCTTTGAGCTGACGGATTAGTGACGGATCCGCAATCATGCCTCTTCCGATCATAACCGTATCCTCTATCGGTTCATCACCGTCAGTTTCATCTCCCGGTCTGAAGATGTCACCGTTGTAAACCAGAGGATTCCTGCTGTTCTGTTTTATCCATCTGTATACATCACGATGTGCATTTCCCGAATACATCTCATCTCTCACTCTTGGATGGACGATAAGTTCTTTCAGCGGATACTTGTTGTAGATCTCAAGTATCTGCGGAAACGCTTCGGCATCATGCATTCCGAGTCTTGTTTTCAGAGATATTTCCGCATTCGTTTTTGCAAATACGTCTTCTAAAAAATGATCCAGCTTCTGCGGATGTTCCAGGAATCCTGCTCCGCGGCCCTTGCTGACTACGGTGCCTGACGGACATCCTAAATTGATATTGAGCTCGGTGTACCCGTAGGATCTCATATCTTTTTCAAATGCCAGGAAGTCCTCCGCATCATCTGTGAGCATCTGCGGTACCAGATATATCCCTTCATTGTTTTCCGGAAGTATTCCTCTTATTGCTGCCGAGCTTTTATGACGTTTTGTCTGAGGTGCAAAAAACGGAGTGAAATATTTATCAACTCCGTCTCCGAAAAAATCCCTGACAGCTTTTCTGTATACGTATGTAGTTATGCCCTCCATGGGCGCCAGGTAATATTTCATCATTTACCTGCCTGCTCGCTGATCTTAAGAAGTCTCTCAACTTCATCCACTGATATGTTGAGTTTTTCGGCCAGTTCTTCTGTGGACGGCTGTCTGCCTAATTCCTCTACCATTCCAACTGCCGCATCGGACAGATCATTCAGTCTGTCGGCAAGATCCTGATCTGCGGCCTTCAGAGAATTACTCTCGGTAATGTAGGCCGTGAGCCGCTCATTTATCGTCATATCTATCTTATCCTGCAGGTTTCCTGAAGGGTTTTTCATATGCTCGTCTACAACCTCTGTCAGAATCAGCGATGCCTCTCCCACGAGTTCGTCCTCATCCACTCCCATCTGTGTGTAATCATAAAGTGACTCCAGCAGTTCGGGAAGATGCTGTTCAATAAGTCTGTTTCTTTCAGTATTATCGTTCATGATCAAACTATCCCCTTAAGAAAGATTTCTATTCCGATTAATATCAATATTACTCCGCCGATTATTCCGGCTTTGCCTGCCAGCTTCGTTCCGACCGTCCGGCCGAGTTTTATTCCAAGCAGGCACAGAACGTATGTCACCGCACCTATGATAGCCGATTCGACAAGCGCCATCGGAAAGCTGAAGTCCGATATGGCAAATCCTACCGACAGTGCATCTATTGATGTCGCAATGGCCTGGATCAGAAGTGCCGCAGCTCCGACCGCCGGCGTTTCGGTACTGCCATCCTTGTTTCTGACACCGTCCACGATCATCTTTATGCCGATGTAAACAAGAAGTACCAGAGCGATCCACGGAATGAACACCCGTACAGATGAAAATATACGTACTATCGTATGCACGCATATCCATCCTATGAGCGGCATCAGAGCCTGAAAGATTCCGAACGTTCCGGCTATTGCATTCATCTTACCGGGTTTCATCTCCGGTTCATTAAGTCCGTTTGCAAGGGAGACCGAGAACGCATCCATCGCCAGTCCCACCCCCATCAGTATGCTGTTCAGAAAAAACACAAAATCAAATTCCATTTATCCGGTTTCTTTCTTCTTCTGTCAGATAAGGTGATATCCTTCTTCTGACTTCGTTCTGGTAACTGTCAAAATTTCTGATGTCTTCATCCGTCATCAGAGTCACATCCAGTGCTTCTCTTTCGAGAGGCACCCATGTCAGATTTTCAAAGCTGCCTTCGCGCACAGCGATCATGTTTTCAATGCGGATTCCGTGACTTCCTTCGATATAAACCCCCGGTTCATCACTGACTATTTCTCCTCCGGTAAATACATACTCCGGGCGGGGTGCCTTCCCTGAATCCGTCAGTTTCTTCCTGCTTATTCCTGCAGGACTTTCATGCACATATCCGAAATATCCTACACCGTGGCCTGTGCTGTGATTGAAATCAAGTCCGCGCGCCGTCAGCATCTCACGTGCACACATGTCAATAACCGTTGATTTAAGCGGCAGGGTGAATTTTTTATTCAGCACTCTCAGCATGCCTGTCACGACAAGAGTATAGTTCTTTTTCTCTTCGTCCGTAAGCGGTCCCAATGCGACGGTTCTGGTTACATCCGTGGTTCCGTCAAGATACTGTCCGCCACTGTCGACAAGATACAGGCCTTTCGGTTTCAGCTTCTTCTTTGTCTTATCCTGCGCATGATAATGCACTATTGCCGCATTGGTCCCGTATGCGGAAATAGTCGGAAAGCTGAGCGACACATAAAGCGGATCGGATGCACGGAGCCCGTCAAGATAATCCGATGCGTCGATCTCATCAATATCTTTTCCTTCACTCATCTGCTTCTTAAGCCAGAAAATGAATTTCGTCATATACACACCGTCTCTGAGTCCGCTCTCACGCATATGCGAAAGTTCGTCATCCGTCTTGTGTGTCTTGATTCTCGAGATGATATCGCTGTATGTTTTTTTCTTTTCGAATTTACCGTATTCTGCAATCTGTATTCCGAGATCCGAAAGATGCTTCCTCACATCATCATTCAGAGATGCGGATTGAAGGTATAATGTTCCCGCCCCGCCGCTCTGCAGACTGAGAAATGAATAGAATACGGGATTATACGGTATATCGCTTCCGCGAAGATTCAGTACCCATGCGATATCATCAAGCGCATTTACGTATATCTCTTCGCAGCCTTCTTCTTTCATCTTTTCATAGACCAGCGACAGTTTTTCTTTCGCACTTCTTCCGGCCATGGAGATATCATGTATCCATATGGGGTTTGAAGGTCTTTCCGGTCTGTCCGGCCATATCTCACTGATGATTTCTTCGTAGATATCATCAGGCAGAGTCACCTGATGCGCCGACTCTGCCGCAGAACACCACTCCTCAAACGAAGGAACCCCCGGCTCTCCGGTTTTCATAAGTTTTATTCCGCTGCCTTCAAGCTCATACTCAGCCTGAATAAAATATCTTCCGTCGGTCCACAGGAACGCTTCTTCTTCCGTTACCGCAGTTTTTCCGTTGGTGCCGGTAAATCCGCTTATGTACTCTACCGCATTGTCATGCTCACTGATATACTCGCTGCCGTGAGCATCAGAAGTGACCGCGGTAAAAAGCCTGATACCGCGTTTCTTCATGGCTGTTCTTAATTCTCTGATATGGTCGTTCATATATCCGGTTTTCCGGCTCACTCGACAAGTGAGCCGTCTTCATTTATTTTCTGACCGTTCGGCGCAATTCCTCCGAGCTGGCACACTCCGTACATATCGCCTTCCTGCTCGCAGAAATAATACTTCTTTCCGTTTACTTCATGATATCCGACAAGCATATTTCCTTCCTTGTCAAACCTGAACCAGCCTTTGGTTTTTTCTCCGTTGGATTTCGTATACTCTATACATCCCCATGTGTCCTTATACGGTGCATTCGTTGCGAATATCCATTTGCCGTTCTCAAGCTTCTTCCATATACCGCCTGTAACAGGATTTTCCATGGAACCTGTTGTGACCGGTTTTGCAGCCGGAGCAGTATATCCCCCTGCAGACGGTTTCGGAACCGGGTCGGGATTGGGTACGAGCTTCGGGTCTGGCTTCGAGTTTGGCTCCGGCTTTGGAAGTCTTCCTCTGCCCGTCTTCCATGCTTTAAGATATGCTATTCTGACCGTACATTCCTTATCCTCATACAGCCATCCGCAGTCGTTACACTTATAGTAGTCTTTCCATCCGTCTTCGTATAATGTAGGTTTCTTTCCCTCGATCATGATGACATTCTCATGACCGCAGTAATCTATGATTTCAACTGCTTCCTCACCGGAATATTTGTCAACATCCTTCAGATCATCTGCCGACGACCCGGCCTTGATTCTGAGGTCTTCTGCGATGATAATTTTTTCAGTGTCATCCCTGAGAACAAGCGCTCCGTCGCCTGAATAAACAGAAATATCGCCTCCGTTTATTGTGATCCTGTCTGCAACAATACCGAATTCGGGTACATCGTCCGGGTTGGCTTTTCCGTCAGGGTTATTTATCTCGATTTCTCCGCTGTCTATTTCGATTTCTCCGGCTTCTATGCCTTCTTCATATGTATCAATAGAGATGGAAAGACTCGGATGCTCCGATGATTTATCTTCATCTGTTCCTAAAATGATTTGCTGTTCCGCTTTAATTCCGATTCCTACATCAGTACCGTTTCCGCCTCCGCCCGGTCCCGGAGCTGACGAAACACCGATGGTCAGATTTCCGCTTTTAATTACGATATCAGATTCCGAATATATTCCGATTCCCGCGGCATTGATCAGGATATTATCCTCAGACGGAATATTCGGGCAGTCTATCATGATTTCCCCGGAATGTATTCCGGCGAATTCAGAATCCATTCCGGCATTTATTTCTATATATGCAACACCGTTCGGAACAAGCGTGAACTTATCACAGATTATTCCGTCCGCGTACGCTAAAATACTCAAGCGTACCTCTTCACATTTTTCCATAAAGAACTGGTTGCATTCAATACCGCTTCCACCGGAAACATTTTCCAAATCAAATTTAATATTGCTTTTAAAACAAATATCCCCAGAGCAATTTATTCCGGTTATTTCACTTGGTTCTGTAACAGTTTCTTCTGTTTCAAGAAAAATATCTTCATCCCTATCGTTGTCATCTTCGTTGTCATTATTTACATACAGTTTCAGGTACTCTCCCTCGCTTGCTGATTCTCCTTCAGCATCCGCTGAGGCCAAAAGATTCAGATTTCTGCATGAAATTCCAGGTGTCTCTGCCATAGTGAAGTCGAGCTCATTACTTCCGGTCAATTCTATCGTCAGGTCCTTTGCTGACTTAATTCCATAATGAAAGATACTGGTATCTTCATAATTCAGTCCCGGTCTGGCGAGCATCTCAAAATCATGAAGCGTAAGTACTCCGTCTTTATAATAAGCGTATTCTTCTACTGGGACTTCATCCTCCGGTACATTGGATGGAGAGGCCAGAAGTTTCTTCTGTCCTATATCATTTTCAACAAAATAAAGATAGTGTCCGTCTTTTACTTCAACTCCACCTATTGTTATTTTATCTGCCCAAGCAAACTCTTCTGCCTTCTCCTGCATCACCTTCGCCATTCCGAAACCTTCCGGAGCAAATCCTATAACTCCGTCAGGCAGAACTTCTGACAATTCCTCATCTTCGAAAACTTCCTCCTGAAGCTCTTCTGCCATTGCGGGCATTACTGTCATGGCAATCATCATTGCCGCAAGAATCAGACATATTCTTTTCTTAAAACCGTTTCTCACTGCTGTCACTTTCCTTCCCCGTTGTCAACACCGTCTGCGTCACATCTCATTGCGTGTTCCAGTTTCAGTCCGAACATTGCACTGAATCGTTTTTCACTTGCTTTCTCTTCTCTCAGCTGGCGGGCCAGCCAGTCATTTTCTCTGTCTTCCAGACGTCTGTATGCCCTGATTGCTTTTTCATCACCGCTTGCGCTGAAAGTATGATCAAGTCCTTCCGGTCCTGCAGGCGCCACCCGTTTCGGTTTCTTCTTTTTTGCCTTGTTTGTATTTTTTACTATATTCACGATCAATATGATTGCAAATATCAGTACCATTATGATAAACGGAGACATTTTTTCAAATACTGTAATGCTCATTTTTATTTGTCCTTATTATCCACAGCCTCTTTAAGCGCTGCTATGGTTCCCGCAAGATTGGCGATATCTGAAGGAACTATGATTTTTGTTGCCTGTCCGTCTGCCATCTTCTCAGCTGCTTCCAGCGAACGGAGTGTAATATACTGCTCTGTCGGATTGGATTCATTGATCAGCTTTATCGCCTGTGCTCTTGCCGTCTGAACCGCGGTAAGTGCTTCCGCCTCACCCTGTGCCTCACGGATTCTCTTCTCCTTGATTGCATCGGCTTTGAGTATCGCTGCTTCCTTTTCACCTTCGGCAAGTGTGATCTGTGCCTGCTTCTCACCTTCTGCATTCAGGATAGCGGCTCTCTTTTCTCTCTCCGCTTTCATCTCCTTCTCCATTGCTTCAACGATGGATTTCGGAGGCTCGATATTCTTTACTTCGACTCTGTTTACCTTAATTCCCCATTTATCCGTTGCTTCGTCAAGAATCATCGTGATCTGATCGTTGATTTTGTCACGGCTTGTAAGTGTCTCATCCAGTGTCATTGATCCGATGATATTACGGAGAGTCGTTGCCGACAGGTTCTCAATTGCCGCAATCGGTCTTTCAACTCCGTATACGAAAAGCTTCGCATCAAATATCTGGAAGAACACGACCGAATCTACATACATCGTTACATTATCTTTTGTGATAACCGGCTGCGGTTCAAAATCCGCTACCTGCTCTTTCAGTGAACCCTTCTTTGCCACTGCCATGACTATCGGGGTCTTGAAATGAAGACCTGCGTTCCACGTTGCTCTGTATCTTCCGAAGCTCTCTACAACCCATGCATTTGCTTCCGGAACCACTTTCACACAGACAAAGGCAAGAATTATCAAAAGAACCACTATTATAATAAGTGCTATCATTATTGTTTCCTCCTGCATAAAACACATATAAATATCCGATTACAATATCGTTATATTATATGAAAAATCCGTCGATATGTAAATGTATACATACCTCCGGAACAACAATTTCTTTCTGAATTATTCTCTCTTTCTCTTCGGGTAAAGTTCAGGTCGGGCCCCTGTTAAAGAGCCCGACCCATTAGGTGGAATACTTAAATTTTCAATCGTTCTGATTATATCTATCAGCCGTAAACTTCTTCCTTTGTATAGAAGCCTACGTCGATAAGGTGATCAACGTTTGTTGCATCGATTACATACGGATCGTAGTAAAGTGCCGGTATCTTCTTTACGTTGTTATCGAATTCTCCGTCCGGTGTCAGCTCTTTGCCTTCGTTGATAGCTGCAACAAGCTCTACCATACGCTCTGCAAGAAGTGTACCGTCGATGAATACTGTCATTGTCTGCTTTCCTGCTATGATGTTCTTGATTGCCGCAAGTTCAGCATCCTGTCCGGTTACTATCGGGAACGGCTTGTCAGCTGTACCGTAGCCCATTGACTCGAGTGATGAGATACATCCGATTGCAAGACAGTCTGCTGTTGAAAGGCAGACATCAAGCGGTTCGTCTGAATAAAATCCTGAAAGGAGGTTATCCATACGGGCCTGAGCTTTTGATGAATCCCATGACTGAATAGCACACTCTGCAGCACCGTTCTGGCCTGACTTGATAATGATCTGTCCCTTGTCAACGTACGGCTGAAGTTTGCTCATCTGTCCGTTGTAGAATACCAGAGAGTTTGTATCATCCTGAGAACCTGCGAAGATTTCCATGGTGAATGTCTCATCTGTGTTATCAAGATCAAGTGCATCGATTATGTACTGTCCCTGCATCTCAGCCAGTCTGTTGTAATCACATGTTACATACCAGTCAACTGCTTCTGTGTTAATGATGCCTCGGTCATCCGCGATAACGTAGATACCTTCTGCTTTTGCCTTCTCACATGCTTCTGTAAGGGCTCCGCCGTCAACTGCTGCGATGATAAGCATATCAACACCCTTTGAGACCATGTTCTCGATCTGCATAACCTGCTTTGCCGAATCATCCTCGGCAAACTCGATGAGTACTTCATAGCCTGCTTTTTCAAGAGCTTCCGTAAGTCTCTCACCCTGCATTGTCCAGATCGTCTGCTCCTTTGTAGGCATGCAAAGTCCTATCTTCTGAACCTTCTTGCCTGTGTCTGCTGCTTCAGCCGCCGGAGCTGCTGCCGGTGCTGCTGCACCGCCGCCGCATGCTGCAAGCGAAAGTGCCATAATTGCAGCCAAAATAAGTGCAACGACTTTCTTCATTTTCTTTTCCTCCGTTAATTTGTTTCCTTCTTGCTTCTATAACAACACGCCTTCATCGCGTGATATTACCGGTTTGATTCATGTGATATCCTGGAAAATGATACCGTGAGCCTCACAGTATTCTTTCAGTTCTTTTCTGACATCTCCGTATCCGACCATCCAGTGATGTCCGCATGCTTTGCCGATCACATCCCTGCAGATATCGACAACATCTCTCTCAAATCTGATACATACCTGATTTCCCGGAAACAGGTATTCTTTTTCTACCGCTTCTCCGGTCATTACGGACATTCTGAGACTGTCGCCGTGTCCCACCAGATCCGCTGCCGTGACCGTACCCGTTTTCGGCCTGAACAGACTGCATACACCCGTGTCCATAATTCTTACAGGTGCAAGATGCACTTCATCTGCATCCGGTGCAATCGAAAATCCGCTACTTCCGCAGTGCGCAAAAATAATTTCATTTTCTTCAGGTAACGGATTAAGGATGTCCGTATTATTCACACACTGTCCTGTAACTTCTTTCATGGTTTTCATCATTACTGCCGAATTAACATCTCCTTCGCAGCTGCAGACATAACCTTCATCAGACAGAAGTGAATATCCCAGACATATCTTTCCCATAAACCGTGTGTAACACTTGATTGCCAGTCCTGAGAGGCCGTATTTACCGATCAGAGCTTTCATTGCCAGATAGTATCTGACTGCCTGCTTCATATCTTCGGGTGTTGAATCGATTCGGTACCCTCTGCCATATAAATCATCAAGAACTTTCGCAGTCTCCCCGGAGCTGACTTTCTTAACTTTCTCTTCAAGTTCCGACTCACTTATGTTTACGACTATTGCCCCGCATTTTTCAAAAAGTGCAAATTCATCAAATGCGATTTCTGTCATCCCGCCACATCTTCCGCCGATAGAACCTATAAAAAACGCCTTATCAGCAGACCCTGTTTTCCGTTTCTCTTCAAAGCTGCCCAATGCTTCAATGATGTCTTCTGCGGATTTCTCAGAACCCGGTGCGGCATATACCGTCCTGTAATTCGTAAATCCGATGTCCCTCATAACGGAAGCTATCTGCATGACACCGCACAGAGAACCGCTTTCCATATGCGGAAAGGCATGAAGGATTATAGGTTTGTCCATTTCCTTTAAAAACTGAAGAACATAACTGTCATCACTCCATGTTGCAACGCATACAAGAATAGCGGAAATGTTTTCATGTTTCAGAAGATCTGCTGCTCTTTCTGCCGAATTGAAATCAGAAACCACAAGCTTTGTGTTATATGTCTTAATGCCCTTTGCCGTCAGCGAGGCCTCAACCTGATCTGACAGATTGCCCGCATCATCAAATCCGACTTCCGCTTTAGCTCCAAGCGCAAATATTGCGATAGTATTTTCCATAGTCCCGTACTCCATAAACTATTTCTTATGATGAAGAATACAAAATCCGGCTTTGAAAAATCTACGGTATAATTCGCCAAAGATATAAGTCTTAACGCTGACTTAATTTAATGTTTCAGTATATTTGTTGAACATTTACTTATCATTTACTTAACAGTAATTTTTGCTTCTTGATTCAATAATTTTGGTTATGATAGAATTCAATTAAACAGCACAGGACTGACATAAGATCATTTTCATTTGTGAACAAGGAGGAGTTCATGAATAAGCCTTCAATAAAAAAAATAGCCGACATTGCAAATGTGTCGACTACAACCGTATCTTATGTAATTAATAACAAACCCGGAATAAGTCAGGAGACCCGTGACAGGGTGCTGAAGATCATTGATGAGGAAAACTATACTCCTGTTACAAGTAAGCAGCACATAGTTCCTTTCAGATCGAAAAACATCTATCTGGTTATCGATGATTTTGCTTCATTCGGAAATCTTTTCTATTCAACAATACTTGATATATGCAGCTCTGTGGCCGCAAAAGCGGGATACGATCTGATTCTTTCAAAGGTCGATGAATCCTTCCGAAATTCGTCTGCCGCAAAAGCCATCCGTTACGGCACCGCTGCCGGAACGATCTTTCTTCATGATATTGATGCGGAAACTCTGGTTTTTCTCCGTCAGGAAAATGTTCCTTTCGTAGTAATTGATGCTCACCGTCAGCATCCCGGGTATTCGCGTGTCTGTGTGGATTATGAAGCTGCGGCGTACACGGTAACAAATTTCCTGATTCAGGCCGGGCATGAAAAACTCGGGTTTATCGGAGAACGTGCCATTCCTGATTTCTATACATCCACCTTTAACGGATTCTGTCGTGCTCTTTCCGAAAATCATCTTGTTGTTCATCCTTCATGGCTGCAGGCAGAAGCATGCGATATCGATTCGGCTTTCCAGTGCATGAACAACATTCTTGATTTCAGCGAGCATCCGACCGGCATCGTGTGTGCAACGGATTCTTTTGCCCTCGCGGGAATGCACTGTGTTCAGGAACACGGTTACTCCGTACCTGAAGATTTTTCTTTTGTCGGGATAGATGACCTTGATCTCTCCAGAATCTACTTCCCTCCTCTGACAACGATTCATATCGATCTGTTTGAAATGGCGGATAAAGCCATCAAGTTCCTTGATGAACAGATCACCTCCGGCACGGCACCAAAAGAAGGTGTATATAT
>JAGHSD010000051.1 GCA_018066045.1 Candidatus Darwinimomas equi
ATTACCTTGTATATAAATTATATCCTGTTTGATAAATCCGCGAACTGTTCAAGCGAAAGAGCTTCTCCTCTGATGTTTTCATCTATGTTCATTTCACGGAGCGCTCTTGCAATATCTTCTTTATCAATATTCAGATCCTCTGCGTGATTCAGACAGTTCTGAAGCGTTTTCCTTCTTTGGTTAAATGCAGCGCGTATTATCCGAAACATCTGTTTTTCATTTTTAACATTCACAGGTGTTTTCTCATGAAGTTTAAGTCTTATTACCGCACTTCCGACATTCGGCCTTGGCATAAAACAATTCTGCGGAACATTTGCGGCAATGTACGGTTCGGCATAATACTGAACCGCAAGCGATAATGCTCCGTAGTCTTTCGTTCCGGCTTTTGCTTTCATGCGGTCAGCTACTTCTTTCTGTACCATTACAGTGATTGAATCGAGCGCAATACGCGATTCTAAAAGTCCCATTATAATCGGTGTCGTAATATAATACGGCAGATTTGCAACCACTTTATTCACTCCGAGCGATGCAATATCCGTTTTCATTACATCCCTGTTAATGATTTCAACATTATCATACTGTTCCAGGTTTTCATTCAAAATAGGAATAAGATTTTCATCTATTTCTATTGCTACCACTCTTTTTGCATTTTCCGCAAGAGCCTGTGTCATAGTTCCTATTCCGGGTCCTATCTCCAGTACGGTGTCATCCGGACCTATCTCTGCTGCATCAATGATCTTATTGAGCACATGTGCATCTATCAGAAAGTTCTGTCCGAATCTTTTCTGAAAAACAAATTTATTATTCTGTATTACTTCTATTGTTTTTTTCGGATCAACTAAGTCTGGCATAAACCTTCCTTGCATTTTCTGCTGTAATTTTAATAACATCCTCCGGAGAATACCCTTTTATTGCTCCTATTTCAGCTGCCACATACATCAGATTCCTTGAATCGTTCCGTTCTCCCCTGTGTGGAGCCGGTGCCAGATAAGGGCAGTCGGTTTCCAGAACTATCCTGTCTATCGGAAGATAATCCACTACCTCTTTCACAGTCTTTGCATTCTTATATGTAACAACTCCGCCTATTCCGAAATGGAAGCCTAACTTCATGTATTCCTTCGCCAGTTCAATTCCATATGAGTAACAGTGAACCACACCGCCGAATCTTCCGGCATCCTCAGCTTTTACGATATCCAGCGTGTCCTGTGCCGCATCTCTTGAATGAATGCATATCGGCAGCTCCGCTTCATGTGCCAGCTTTATCTGCTTTACAAACCACTCTTTCTGTATCTGACGCGGGTTGACATCCCAATGATAGTCAAGTCCGATTTCTCCGATTGCCACGACTTTGGGATTCCGTGAAAGTTTCAGAAAGTTCTGCATATCCTCATCCGTCAGTTCGGCGACTTCATCGGGATGAACTCCGAGAGCGGCATAGATATTTGCATATTTCCCTGAAAAATCAAGTGCCGTAAGGGCGGACCCTTTGGTAGCTCCGACATTTACGGCAATGATATTTTTTTTATTAAGTTCTTCGATGAGCTGCTCCAGATCTTCATCAAAAGCAGCATCATCGTAATGTGAATGTGTATCAATAAGCATTAACAAATCTCGCTTCCGGCTTTAAGTGCTTTTTCAGGAGTCATCAGTACAACATGTCCCTCATCATCCTCTGCACAGAGCAGCATGCCTTCTGACATGCATCCTGCTATCTCGCGCGGTGCCAGATTTACAAGTACCATGACATGCTTGCCTACCATTTCTTCCGGCTTATAGTACTGCTTGATTCCGCTGAGGATAGTACGTACCTGTGATCCCACTCTGACTTGCGACTTAAGAAGCTTCTTTGACTTCGGAACTTCCTCGCATGCTTCGATTACTCCTACCTGAAGCTGCATTTTCGCAAAATCATCATATGAGATAATATCTTTAGGCTCGATATCAATATAATTCTGTTCCTCTTTCTTCTCTTCTTCTGCCGGAACGCCTGCAGCTGCTCTCTGTGCTGCCTGAAGCTTTTCAACTTCCGCAAAGATTTCTTCCGGTTTAAGTCTTGCAAAAAGGATTTCCGGTTTTTCAGTTACTTTATTGCCTGATCTATAATTTCCCCACTTGACCATCTGTTCAAGATCAAGTTTCTCCGTATTGATCTCTTTAAGAATCTTATCCGATGTATCCGGCATAAAGCTGTAAAGCAGAGATGCTCCGATGGTAATTGCCTCGCACAGATTGTAAAGAACTGTCTGAAGTCTTTCGCGGTTTGCTCCGTCCTTTGCAAGCTCCCACGGACATGTTTCATCAATATACTTATTGCTTCTGCGGAAAATCGACCATACTTCCGTGATGGCATCGGCAACTCTGAGTTCATTCATCTTTGCATTGCATTTTTCTACTGCCATAAGAACAGTATTCTTCAGATCTTCATCTGCCTCTCTCTGTCCCGGGCCTCCGTCGTCCTCGGCATCGGTTACTACACCGTCGAAGTACTTATTGGACATCGCTATTGTTCTGGATACAAGGTTTCCGAGAATATTTGCAAGATCCGAATTAAATCTTTCGATCATCAGATCCCAGCTGATAACGCCATCATTATCAAACGGCATCTCATGAAGTACGAAATAACGTACCGCATCAACGCCGAACATATTTACAAGGTCATCTGCATAAAGCACATTACCCTTGGATTTGCTCATCTTTCCGTCTCCCTGAAGCAGCCACGGATGTCCGAATACCTGTTTCGGAAGCGGAATATCGAGTGACATAAGGAAAATCGGCCAGTATATCGTATGGAATCTTATGATATCTTTACCGATGAGATGAAGATCTGCCGGCCAGTACTTATCCCACAGTTCTTTTCCTCTCCCGGCGTTGCCCGGCTTGCATGTGAGACTGTCAGCATATGCTGCGCTCTCTTCATCCGGTTCACCGTCGGCATTGTATCCAAGTCCGGTAATGTAGTTTGACAGTGCGTCCAGCCATACATAAACCACATGATTCGGATCAAAATCAACCTGAATTCCCCACTTGAATGATGTACGTGATACGCAGAGATCCTGGAGTCCCGGAAGAAGGAAATTGTTCATCATCTCATTCTTTCTCGAAACAGGCTGAATAAACTCCGGATGTGTATTGATATGCTCAATAAGACGATCTGCATATTTGCTCATTCTGAAGAAATATGCCTCTTCCTTTGCCGGCTTAACGGGTCTTCCGCAGTCCGGGCATTTTCCGTCTACAAGCTGTGATTCCGTAAAGAAAGACTCACAGGGTGTGCAATAAAGGCCCTCATAATATCCTTTATAGATATCCCCTTTATCGTACATTTTCTTGAACATCTTCCTGATCTGTTTTTCATGCTGAGGATCAGTGGTACGGATAAACTTGTCATAGGATGTATTCATCATATCCCAGATATCCTTAATCTGACCTGCTACGTCATCAACAAACTCCTTCGGAGTCTTTCCTGCAGCCATGGCCTTTTCTTCGATCTTCTGACCGTGCTCATCCGTTCCTGTCATGAACCTGACATCATAGCCCTGTTCTCTTCTGAATCTGGCTATTGCGTCAGCAAGAACGATCTCATATGTATTTCCGATATGAGGTTTGCCTGATGTATATGCTATTGCCGTTGTAATATAATATGGTTTGCCTTTGCAACTGTCACACATTTCTCTATCTCCTTAATTATTGCTCTCCCGGGCCGCCTGAAGAAACATTTGCATCAAAATCTTCTGCTCCGCCCTCGTAGGTATTATCAATATTCTTATAATCAGCGTTATAGCCTGATTTCATAACTGTATCACCGTCAATCTGAAGTTCCCACTGATCCGGGAATTCAAAGTTTTCGGTAAATGTATTTATAATAGCCATTGCCTCCAGCGGCGTAAGCCTTGAAACGCCCGAAAAAGACATCACATGATTAACGGGGTCGAACACAGTAAGCTCCGCACCATCGGGAAGAACCTTATACTCTATCATTTTCTTGGTAAGTTCTTCATCATCAATCGAGGGAACATCGTCCATCTTCTGCTCAAGTCCCTGTCCGTCTTCGGCCGGAACATATATCATAACATTTTCTGCTGCAGGTGCATTCGGATCCGGAACCTTATCGGCCGCACCGCCTGTCTCCTGTGTATTCATATAATCCTGAAGAGCTTCTTCAAGTGCTTCGTTTTTCTCATCGTATTCCGACTCATGCTTTGAACATCCTGCAGCAGCCATCATGATAGCGGCTGTCATCACAAGCATGACTGCCATGCATAAAATCTTTTTCATTTTACCGTATCTCCTTTTTAAGCTTTATACATTATAGTTTATTCCCGATTAGCTGTCTATTAAGATATCATTATGTTTCTTTTCATATCCTAAATCAGTATATCCGCCATGTCCCGGCAGTACCTGAACTTCATCATCGGGTATGGTGAAAAGTCTGTCCTTTAACGAACTGACTATATCTCTGTAGCTGCCTGTTTCCAGATCTGTTCTTCCGTATGACCTTCTGAACAGTGTGTCTCCCGAGAAAATTACTTTCCCGTCTTCAATGTAATAGCATACGCTTCCTGCCGAATGCCCCGGGGTGTGTATGATTTTCCATTTAAATCCTGCAAGATTCAGAACATCTCCGTGCTTAACCGGTGAATATTCCGTAACCGCCCTGCTCCCCAGATTCGGGATTCTCAGACCTGCCGCCGGATTTGCCAGAAGCCACGCTTCATCCCTGTGTGCATATACCGGAATATCATATCTGTCCTTCAGCGCATTCACCGCCATAATATGATCAAAATGTCCGTGCGTCAGCAGTATGGCTGCCGGTTTCAGACCGTTCCTCTCAAGCCTGTCGACGATCTTTTCCGGACTGTCTGCCGGATCTATGACAACACATTCTCCTGTTTTGTCATTGCTGACTATATAAGTGTTTGTCTCTATCGGCCCCAGGACCATACGATCTATATTTAATCCGTACATTCCCTGTATACCTCTCTCTTTCCTATTCCGCGTTCTGCCGCAACTTTCTTCATGGCATCCTTCTTATCCATTCCCTCGTTTACATATCTTTCAACATGCTCCCGGATCGAAATATCACTCCATTCGCTGCGTTTCTGCTCCAGTATTTTCAGAGGGTCCTCTCCCTCTACAACTATTACAAATTCTCCCCGCGGTTCACTTAACGAATACTTTTCAAGCAGTTCGCCAAGCGTAGATCTGTTTACTTCCTCATGAACCTTGGTCAGTTCACGGACCGCGCTTGCCCTTCGTGTTTCTCCGAAGGTCTTCACTAAAATTTCCAGTGTCCTGACAAGCCTGTGCGGTGCCTCATAGAAAATGATGGTGCGGGTCTCGTTTTTAAGCGCTTCCAGCCTCGCTTCGCGTTCCTTTTTATTTTTGTCATTCGGCAGGAATCCCTCAAAAACAAATCTTCCGGTCGGCAGTCCGCTGATTGCCAGCGCGCTTACTGCCGCACATGGACCCGGAACTACAGTAACCTCTATTCCTGACTCCATTGACATCCTTACAAGATCTTCCCCCGGGTCTGAAATCGCCGGCATGCCCGCATCGGTAACAAGCGCAACATTCATCCCGGACTGCATTTTCCCTATAAGCTCTTCTGCCTTTTCAATACGGTTGTACTCATGATAACTTGTCATCGGAACCCTGATATCGAAATGATTGAGGAGTTTTATGGTGTTCCTCGTATCTTCCGCCGCAATCAGATCCGCTGTCTTAAGAATCTCAACAGCGCGCGGACTCATATCATTCAGATTTCCTATCGGTGTCGCCACCAGAAACAATTTACCCATAATACAATTGCTTTACTTCTTCTGTATATTCTCCCTGAGACTTGTATACGATGAGCGGACGTTCTATTTTCAGAAAAGGATTTCCGTCTTTCGCCGCCTCAATAAGTATCATGTTTGCCTCTTTATCCTCAAACGGATAAACGAATCTCATTCTCTTCGGCTCCAGCCTGTATTTTCTCATTGATGTAATCACATCAGCCATCCTGTACGGGCGGTGAACCATATAATATCTGCCTCCGCTTTTCAGCATCCTGGCGCCTTCTCTCAGAACATCATCCAGAGTACATGCTATCTCGTGTCTTGATATTGCCATGGATCTGTTATCGTTCTGCAGGCCGTGTCTGTCATTCATATACGGAGGATTGCATGTAACCACATCGGCGCTCTGCCCTTCAATGACTTTATCCGATTGGTTAACATCACAGCAGATTATCTTTACTCTTTCGTCAAGTCCGTTCAGAGTCACGCTCCTTGCGGCCATTTCCGCCATGTCCTCCTGAATCTCCAGGCCATAATGCATCCGACCCGCTCCCTTGCCGGTCATAAGAATCGGTATCACTCCTGTTCCCGTGCCGATATCGACAAGTACTTCTCCCTGCCTGACTCTTGCAAATCCGGTCAGCAGAACGGCATCCATCCCGAAGCAGAACTTATCAGGATTCTGTATTATTTTTAGGCCGTCTCTTTCTAAATCGTCTATACGCTCCATTGTGCTTTTTCTCACCGTTTTCGCTGTGCTCCTGCGGTTTTACATCCTGATTGCCGGATCTGTTATGATCTCCGTCTCTGTTTTGATTTCCTTCTTTGTTCTGATTCCGGTTATTTGTCTGTGCCTTGTTATCCTGGCCCTGATTGTTTTCCTGTCCCTGCTGACCCTGATGTCTGGGATGATGATGTCTGTGTCTGTGCGGTCTGTGCCCGTTATTATCACCCTCTGCTTTTTCGGATCCTTCACCGTTATCAGACTGTTCTTCTTTGCCTGACGCATTTCCGGAATTCTCCGTTCCGTTCTCCGGATCATTCGTCTTCGCCTCTCCTTCTCCCAAAGGTTTTCGATGATGATGACGGCGTCTTCTGTTCTTCTTTACCTCGGCAGTTTTTTCCGTATCGTCGGAAGACTCTTTTGTTTCCTGCTCGAATACATCGTCGATTTCAGCTATTTCCAGTACCTTTAACTCAGAATCGTTCTCTTCTTCGGCTTCTTTAATAAGCTCATCTACCGTTTCGTCGATCTCATCCGCGTATTTCTCAGCAGGTATTTCTTCTGCCTTTTCCTTCTCGGATGTCTTATTCTTACGCCTCGGAGTGAACTTAAGATCAGATGCAGCAAATTCCTCCATCTCCCTGTTGCCCTGCTCATCCGTAAAGAGAACCCTCACACGCTCTCTGAGAACATTTACACTCTCTGCTATTCCCTCTCTTCCGTCAGCAGTAACAACTTTGCCGCCGTCCTTGGGAAGTCTGGTATTAAGATCCTCATATGTGTCCGCCTCATTCTTCAGACAGCACATAAGTCTTCCGCACACTCCGCTGATCTTCTGCGGATTCAGGGAAAGGTTCTGCTCCTTTGCCATACGGATAGAAACCGGAACAAAATCCGACAGATAGCTTGCGCAGCACAGAGGACGACCGCATCCGCCGAGTCCTCCCATCAGTTTTGTTTCGTCTCTTACGCCAACCTGACGCAGCTCGATACGAATCTTGAATATCGCAGCCAGATCCTTGACCAGCTCACGGAAATCCACTCTGCCGTCAGCTGTGAAGTAGAACAGTATCTTGGCATTGTCAAACGTATACTCCGCCGAAATCAGCTTCATATCCAGTCCGCGTTCTTTTATCTTCTCTCTGCAGATATTGAAAGCATCCTTCTCTTTCTCGCGGTTGCTTCTCACTCTTTCGGCATCGTCAGCTGTTGCCATACGGCGTACGATCTTAAGCGGCTGAACTATCTCCTCATCCTCAACCTGACGGTTTCCGATCATGATAGTTCCGAATTCCGTTCCTCGTGCCGTATCAACAATAACATTATCACCCGGGTTAAGTGTCAGCTCACCCGGATCAAAATAATAAATCTTTCCTACTTCTCTAAACCTTACACCTACTACTGTTGTCATATTCAGTATTAAATCTCCATTAACATCATTTCTATTGTCAGTTCAGAATTAACGTTGAACTTAAGTCTCTTTTCAGCCTTGTCTGTCAGCTCCAGTGCTCTGTATGCTCTTGTCATGTCAAATGCTGACGACCCGCTGCGGTTTACCATCTGATCGTGTATCCATCCACGGATGTAATCCATGAATTTTCCTGCTTCATCCGCTCCTCCTGCCAGAACAGCCGATGCGATATCCGCTGCATCCGTCGCATCCATGTGTTCCCTTCCGGAAGAAACATCGAAGCTTATATACTCCGAAAGATCCGGACCGGTATATTCATATCCGTTATCTTTCTTATCACACTTAAGACATATACATCTGCTTCTTATCGTATCTAAAAGCATCTCCTGGTTCTTGGTCATCAGTATGATGCATCCGTATTCCGGCGGCTCCTCCACCGTCTTGAGCAGCGCGTTCTGGGCACCCGGAGGCATGAGTTCCGCATCATCCATGATGTACAGTTTCCATCCTCCCTCAAAAGGACGTATACCCATGGTATCGCATACCTGTTCGCGCACTTCTCTGACCGATATCGTAAGAGGCTTCTCATGCTCGACCCATATGACATCCGGATGAGTTCCCGCTTCCGTCTGTGCCTTTGAATGTTCATCTTTATTCATAAGCGCACTGATGAATTCTCCGGCAGCCTCACGGCGCAGTTCGGAAGTTTCGCCTTCTATTATGTATGCATGCGACCACTTAGACCGCAAGGCAGCATTTTTCAGATATTCCTTGATCATACACCATGCTCTCAGTCTTTCTTCGGATCACCGATATCGCTGAGGATTCTCTGGAAACACTCCTGCAGATTTTCGTTTACATAGAGTTTCCTGATTCCCGCCTGAGCTATCTTTTCCTCTGAAAAATCCTCCTCATCGGCCAGGAAGCGCCTGCACATCTCTTTATACTGAGGAACCGGCTGAGCATTTTCCCTGTTCAGCGCACGCTGCAGACGGATTCCGCTGTCGAGAGTAATCAGTATCGGAACAACTTTTTCCTCTCCGAAGTAATCTCTTATCTTCTGATATGATTCAAGTGTACCGATTACAAGATAATTCCTGTTCGTCAGTCTTATCTGCGAATCATCTACAGTGGCATATGCCCACGGACCATGCACCGTATTATATACGCGTTTTTCAACCAGCTTTCCTTCTTTTTCAAAACGGTCCAGGTCCGACGGTTTTACAAAATGATACTCCACACCATCCGTCTCCCCGTCTCTCTGTGGTCTGGTGGTATACAGAACCATTTTTCTCATCTTCGGGCATTCTTCAAGCAGTTTTTTAAAAAGTGTATCTTTGCCGCTTGCACTTTTTCCCATAATACAATATATCTTTCCCATCCGGTTTCCTTTCTCCGAACATAATCCACTATATTATACCATAAAACGACGAGTCATATACAAATTTATTTGCATATGACGACCGTAAGCGATGATTTGCATATTTCCGGCAATTAGAGTAAACTATAGGGCATGAGTACTAAAAAATACAAAAAAACAAATAATGAAGAGAAAAAAGAAGGCAGCAGCGTCGGAAAAGAGATTCTGAGCTGGATTGAGGTATTTCTGATCGCCGCTGCCATCGCATTTGTGGTCAACCGTTTCCTTATAGCTAATTCCGTGGTTCCGACCGGTTCCATGGAGCCGAATATCATGTCCGGCGAGCGTGTCTTCGGTTCAAGGCTTACTTATCTCAACAGTGATCCTCAGCGGGGAGATATAGTGATCTTCCGCTGGCCCGATAATGAGAAGATTTATTTCGTAAAGAGAGTAATCGGTCTTCCGGGTGAAACTGTGGATATCGTTCAGGGCAAGGTATACATAAACGGTGAACTGCTTGATGAACCGTATCTTGCGGAGCCAATGCTTGAGGAACCTCCAATGCATTTCGAGGTACCTGAGAATGCCTATTTCATGATGGGTGACAACCGCAATAACTCGGCAGACGCACGCTACTGGGATAACCATTTTGTTTACAGAGACAAGATTATCGCAAAGGTCGGTATAAAATACTGGCCCTTCCCGATAGAGAAAGTAGAATAGCCGGAAGAAAAAGCAATGAGTCAGGAGCAATCTCCTGACTCATTTTTATATATCCCCGCGGCCGGGGTCTATCAAGATGCCCGGAAAAACCCGGTTCAGGTTCTCATCACATCTGCGATAACTGCAGTTGCTGTCGGAAGCTTTCCTGCTCCGGGGCCGTAATACATGGATCTTCCCATATATTCAGACTCCACAAGAACCGCATTCATAACTCCGTTCACACTATACAGCTCGTTTTCCGGTCCTATAACAGCAGGGCCGACATGTGCGGTGAGATTTCCGTAGCTGTCCTTTTCAACCACACCTAAAAGCTTTATCACTTTTCCTTTGGACTGTGCTTCTCTGATATCTTCTATGGTAATCTTCGTAATCCCTTCAGTCGGTATAGCCTTGTAATCCGGCATCTTTCCGCTGATAAGCCATCCTAATATTGCCGTCTTGCGGCATGTATCCCATCCTTCAATATCTGCCGACGGATCTTTCTCCGCATAGCCGAGTTTCTGTGCCAGCGCAAGAGCCTCGTCAAATGACATGCCTTTCTTATCCATCTGCTCAAGAATGAAGTTGGTGGTTCCGTTAAGGATACCTGACACTCTGGTTATCTCATCACAGCGGAGACACTCCGTGATCACATGTATGATCGGTATTCCTCCGCCTACTGATGCTTCAAAAAGAAATCTGACGTTGTGTGCTTCTGCTGTTGCAATCAGATCCTCACCAAACGCCGCAACAAGGGCTTTGTTGGATGTTACCACGCTTTTCCCTTTTTCAAGACACTGTTTTACGAACTCATATGCAGGATGTTCCCCGCCCATGGTTTCTACAACCGTATTGCAGTCCCCTGCCAGTACCTCGTTAAAATCCTTTGTCAGCTCCGGAACTTCAAGATCCCTCAGATCCAGTACTTTTTCAATTTCTATTCCGTTTGCCTTTGCTATCTCGTATACTCCGCTGCCTATCGTTCCGAATCCGAGAATTGATATCTTCATAAAATGCTGCCTTCTTTCAAAATGCTTTGCCTGTCGTCTGCTGTCCTCGCTCTGTCAGTCTTCAACCTTGCGGTCCGGACATCCCAGTGACATCCATGTCAGATATGCCGTAATAAATTTATCTAAATCTCCGTCAAGAACCGCATCCGTGTTTCCCGATTCACATCCCGTACGAAGGTCTTTTACCATCTTATATGGCTGGAGCACATAGGAACGTATCTGCGATCCCCATGCATTATCCTTTACTTCTCCGCGGATACCTGAAAGCTTTTCCATGTTTTCCTGCTGCTTGAGCATGAACAGTTTCGTCTTCAGGATCTGCATAGCCTTGTCCTTATTCTGGAACTGGCTTCTTTCATTCTGACATGTTACAACTATTCCTGTCGGAAAATGTGTGATTCTGATAGCCGATGATGTCTTGTTGATATGCTGTCCGCCTGCACCGGATGAACGGTATGTATCAATACGTATATCATCATCCTTAACCTCTACATCAAGGTCTTCCTCTATATCCGGCATAATGTCACAGCTTACGAAACTCGTCTGCCGCTTGCCCTGTGCATTGAACGGACTTATACGTACCAGTCTGTGGATTCCGTGTTCGGAACGCAGAAAGCCGTATGCATTTTCCCCGTTTATCTGTATCGTTACCGATTTGATACCTGCCTCGTCGCCGTCAAGAAAATCAAGCACGTCAACGGAGTATCCTTTCTTCTCTGCCCATCTCGTATACATACGGTAAAGCATCGAGCACCAGTCGCACGACTCTGTTCCGCCTGCTCCGGCATTCAGTCTCAGGATCGCGCTGCTGTGGTCATACTGACCCGAAAGGAGCTGCTGCGTCTTCATCATGTCAATCTTAGCGGTCAGGTCTTCAACCAGTTCCCTGATCTCATCGATAAGGCTGTGGTCATCCTCTTCGTTGGCGATGTCAATCATGTCCTTTGCATCACTGAAATCCTGCTCCACCTGATTATATGTCTGAACTGTGTCTTTCAGATTCTTTGCTTCCTTGGACAGCTTAGTGGACCGTTCTGCATCTGTCCAGAAATCCGGTGCCTCCATGGCACGGTCCAGCTCCGCAATACGGTTCTTCTTGTTGTCCAGATCGAGCGAAGCCTTCAGATCCTTAAGAGGCTGCTCATATTGTGAAAGTGTGTATTTAAATTGATCAAGCTCTACCATGACAGTTCTTATACTTCTTTCCTGACCCGCACGGGCACGGATCATTGGGATATACTTTTGCTGCTGCTTTCTTAACCGGCTGTCTCACGGACGAATCGTCTCTGTTGGTTCCCGTTACCTTTGCGGCCGGCTCGCGTTCAAGCTTGCGCTCCACCTGAATATGATAAAGGATTCTTACCGTATCCTCTTCAATTCCGGCTTCCATCTGCTCAAACATATCAAATGCCTGAATCTTGTATTCAACCAGCGGATCCTTCTGACCGTATGCAACAACTCCTATATTCTGACGGAGCTGCTCCATATCATCAATATGGTTCATCCACTTGTTATCGATAACCTTGAGAAGGATAACTCTCTCGGCCTCACGTGCCTGTTCCGCATTCGGGAACTGAGCCTCTTTGGCTTCATAAAGCTTTACAGCCTCTTCTTTCAGTCTGTGAATAAGCTCATTCTTCCTTTCATCAGGAGAAATGCTGACAGACTGCAGCGGAATAACCGGAAGCAGAAGCTCATTGAGCGCCGTAACATCCCACTGCTCCTTCGGAGCATCCTCATTACATGTCATATCCACCGCATGCTCTACTATGTCATTGACCATCTTCATGACGGTCTCGCGCATGTTGTGACCGTCGAGCACCTGATTACGCTCTGCATAGATGACTTCACGCTGCTCGTTGTTAACCTGATCATACTTGAGAAGGTTCTCACGGATTCCGTAGTTGTTGTTCTCTATACGTTCCTGCGCTTTTCTGATGGCGTCCGAAAGCATCTTGTGATGGATTTCCTCACCGTCTTCAACACCGAGAGAATTGAATATTCCCATCAGTCTGTCTGATCCGAAAAGTCTCATCAGATCATCTTCAAGGCTTATATAGAAACGGCTTGATCCGGGATCTCCCTGACGTCCCGAACGTCCGCGAAGCTGATTGTCTATACGTCTCGCCTCATGGCGTTCTGTTCCTATGATCTTCAGTCCGCCTGCCTGACGGCTGTATTCATCAAGCTCGATATCCGTACCACGGCCTGCCATGTTGGTGGCTATGGTAACGGCACCCTTCTGACCTGCTCCCGCTACGATCTCAGCCTCTTTCTCATGGAATTTCGCATTCAGTACAGTATGCGGGATTCCTTTTCTCCGAAGCATCGTCGAAAGCATCTCCGAAGTCTCGATGGTAATCGTACCGACGAGCACGGGCTGTCCTTTTTCATGTGTTGCTATGATTTCCTTAACAACCGCCTCGAATTTTTCCCTCTGAGTCTTGAATACCGCATCATCATAATCGATACGCGCGATCGGAAGGTTCGTCGGAATCTCGATAACGTCCATACCATAGGTGTTTCTGAATTCCTTCTCTTCGGTAAGTGCAGTACCTGTCATGCCCGCTTTCTTTGTAAATTTATTAAAGAAATTCTGGAATGTAATTGTTGCAAGAGTCTTGGACTCTCTCTTTACCTTTACATGTTCCTTTGCCTCGATAGCCTGATGAAGTCCGTCGCTGTACCTTCTTCCTTCCATGATACGTCCCGTGAACTCATCAACTATAAGAACCTCATCATCCTTGACAACATAGTCCTGATCCCTGAACATGAGGTTGTTTGCACGAAGTGCCAGAATTATACAATGCTGAATCTCAAGGTTCTCGGCATCTGCAAGGTTATCAATATGAAAGAACTGTTCAACCTTGGCAACACCTTCCTCTGTAAGGTTAACTATCTTGTCTTTCTCATTGACTATGAAATCACCTGTCTCGACGATATCCTCATTCATAAGGGCATTCATCTTGGTGAACTCACCGCTTGCCTCACCCCGTTTGAGCTGTTTAGCCAGCAGATCGCACAGTTCATAAAGCTTTGTCGATTTTCCGGACTGTCCGCTGATGATAAGAGGTGTACGTGCCTCATCGATAAGCACCGAGTCAACCTCATCGATTATGGCGTAATCAAGTTCGCGGATTACCTGCTGTTCCCTGTAGATGGCCATATTGTCTCTCAGGTAATCGAATCCGAGCTCATTGTTGGTAACATATGTGATGTCACACGCATACTGCTCTTTTCTCTCATCGGCTGTCATACCGCACAGTACGCATCCGACTTTCAGCCCTAAAAATTCATGAACGGATCCCATCCACTCGGCATCACGCTTTGCCAGATAATCGTTGACCGTTACGATGTGAACTCCGTGGCCTGCAAGTGCATTAAGATAAGCAGGGCAGGTCGAAACCAGAGTCTTACCTTCACCGGTCTTCATCTCGGCGATTCGTCCCTGATGAAGAACGATACCACCGATAAGCTGAACCGGATAGTGTTCCATATTCAGCACTCTTCTTGCTGCTTCACGGACCGTGGCGAATGCCTCAACCAGAATATCATCCAGTGTCTCTCCGTTTGCCAGACGCTCCTTGAACTTCACTGTCTGTTCCCTGAGCTGTTCATCCGTCATAGCCTGCATCTGAGGACGCAGTGCAACTATCCGGTCAACTACAGGAGTGATCAGTTTTAATTCTCTTTCGCTATGTGTTCCGAAGAGTTTATCAACTATAGTACTCATGCGCATATTTCTCCTTATACACTATTGTCTATAATAACACATTTCAGGCCGCCACGCGAGTTTTTAGACAGCATGTTTACATTTTTTTAACATATCATTCATTGTATGACCACATGTACTATGGTAAAATGTATACATAAAAGTACATCAGTACAAGGAGGTAGGCTTATGAAATATACGATCATCGGAAGAAACATCGAAGTCACCGACAATATCAAAGATTCAGTTGAAAACAAGCTGGAGAGGTTGGCGAAATATTTTGCTCAGGATTCCGAAGCTAAAGTTACGATGGGTACAGACGGAGATATGCAGAAAATCGAAGTTACGATCCCGACAAAGCTCGGTTTCATCCGTGCAGAAGATGCAGGATATGATCTTTACAATTCGATCGATAACGTAGCAGCAATCATCGAAAAGCAGATAAAGAAGTACAAAAGCAAGATAATCGACAAGAAGCAGAATTCCTTATCATTCTCAGATGCATTTATCGCAGAGAGCTATCCGGAAGAAGATGAAGAAAACATCAAGATAGTCAAGACCAAGAGCTTCGCGCTTAAGCCGATGGATGCCGAAGAGGCATGTCTCCAGATGGAAATGCTCGGACATAACTTCTTTGTATTCCTGAATATGGATACCAACAAAGTTAACGTAGTTTACAAGCGCAAAGGCAACAGTTACGGCCTGATTGAGCCGGAAATGTAAAATTAAAAATGTTAAACTGAATTATGATAATATCAAAACCGGGGCGGAATCGATCCGCCCCGGTTTTACTGTCCGTCCGGATCATGGCAAACCGAATCCGCCCCGGTTTATGCTGTAACAGAATAAATCAGAAAATAATATCCCCGTAAGACGGCATCGGCCAGCAGGATTTATCAATCAGCAGCTCCAGTGCATCAATAGGAGCGCGAAGTGCCTCCATCGCCGGAACTACTTTTGTCCTGTATGCACGGGCTGATTTCTCTGCCGCTGATACAGACGCTGCCTTATCGATCTCTCTGCTGAGCCTGTCCATGGCCTTTCTGGTCGATGCAAGAAGTGCCGAACATTCACTTATAAGCATTTCCTGCACTGTCGTATCTGCACACGGAACAGCTGTATTAACCGCTATCTTTGCTCCTGCAAGACTGCCAAGATAGGATACTGTTGCCGGAATAATCTGCTTGGTCGCTATATCCAGCATTGTACGTGCCTCGATATTGATCTCTTTTGCATACATCTCAAATTCGATCTCCGCACGTGAATCAAGCTCACTCTTTGTGAATACTCCGAATTTTTCGAAAAGTTCAACCGCTTTCCTGTCTGTGATAGCCGGAATAGCATCCACCATTGATTTAAGATTCGGAAGTCCGCGTCTTTTTGCTTCTTCTATCCAGGCCTTTCCGTATCCGTTGCCGTTGAATACCACCCTGCGATGCTCACTGAAGGTCCTTGCTATATATTCTCTTATCTTTGCCTTACCCGGTTTTGTCCCGAGCTCATCGCATGCTTCCTTGAAAGCTTCCGCCACGATAGTGTTAAGAACAATATTCGACATTGCAAGAGAATCCGAACTTCCCAGTGTTCTGAGCTCGAATTTATTTCCTGTAAACGCAAACGGTGAGGTCCTGTTTCTGTCGGTTGCATCTTTATTGAGATCCGGAAGCACCGCAACTCCTGTCTCGAGTCTTCCGCCCGGAATGCTGTGTGTTGCGGAGCCCTTTTCCGCAAACTGATCAAGCACATCCTGAAGCTGTTCCCCAAGGAAAATACTTACGATTGAAGGAGGAGCTTCATTTCCGCCAAGACGAAGGTCATTGCCGACATTTGCACTGCTGTATCTGATCAGATCCGCATGCTTGTCAACTGCTTTTATTACACAGGCAAGAATCAGCAGGAATTCAAGATTCTCATGCGGCCTGTCTCCCGGTTTAAGGAGATTACGTCCTTCATCCGTAAGAAGTGACCAGTTGTTATGCTTACCCGAACCGTTAACTCCCGCAAACGGTTTTTCATGAAGCAGACATACCATGCCATGACGTCCTGCCACACGTTTCATGGTCTCCATGGTCATCTGGTTATGGTCTGTTGCGATATTGCGCTGTTCATAAAGAGGTGCAAGCTCGTGCTGTGAAGGTGCACCCTCGTTATGCTGTGTCTTGGCCGGAACTCCCAGTTTCCAGAGCTCGCGGTTGATATCCTTCATATATGCGCCGACGCGCTCATTTATGATTCCGTAATAATGATCGCTGAGTTCCTGTCCCTTGGGCGGCATCGCACCTAAGAGTGTATGCCCTGTATAAACAAGATCCTTACGCTTGTTGTATATGTCCTTGTCGATGAGGAAATATTCCTGCTCGGCACCTACCATCGGGATGACACGTTTTGTCCTGCTGTCGCCGAACATTCTGACCAGCCTGAGTGCCTGCTCATCGATAGCCTGCATGGATCTCAGAAGCGGTGTCTTCTGATCAAGCGATTCTCCTGTATATGAGCAAAATGCTGTCGGTATGCAAAGTGTCACTCCGAGAGCGTCTTCCCGCAGGAATGCCGGCGAGGTACAGTCCCATGCTGTATAACCGCGTGCCTCGAAGGTTGCACGCAGTCCGCCCGAAGGAAAGCTGGACGCATCAGGTTCACCTTTGATAAGATGCTTGCCTTCAAAATCAAGAATTGCCTTGCCCTGCTTGTTGATTGCAAGAAAAGCATCATGCTTTTCCGCTGTGACACCCGTAAGCGGCTGAAACCAGTGAGTATAATGTGTTGCTCCTCTTTCCAGAGCCCATTCCTTCATTGCATTTGCCACGGTATCCGCAATAGACGGATCAAGTTCCTTACCCGTCTCTATCGTCTTTTTTAATTTACCGTAGACATCCTTCGGAAGGCGTGCCTTCATTTCCTTATCAGTAAAAACATCGCAGGCAAAAGTCTTTAAAAAATCACTCATTGTTTTTCCTTTCTTTTTCGGTACCGGTTATCGTTAGATCCCTGTACCAGGTGTGGCTGTTGGTTTTTATCGCAGCCGGAATGATCTTGAGTATCTGATCGATGTTAAGGCAAAGCATGATTGCAAGCGGTGACCAGTGAAACTTAAATGCTGCCAGAAATGACAGCGGTATAACTATAAGCCAGATTCCTACAAGATCAACATACATAACGAATTTCGGATCGCCGCCTCCGCGGATTATACCGCAGTTGCAGGACATCTGGTATGACATACAGAAACCGATAAAGCACAGAAGAATAATAAACTGATCTGCAAGTTCTCTTGTCTCCGGTGATACCTTATACATGTTGAGCACAGGAACTCTGATTATGAACAGAACAACTGCTATCAGTATGCCTATTCCGATGAATACGATCTGCAGCGAGTTCGCACATTTGACGGCATATTCTTTTCCTTTCGGCACTGTCTGACCCATTATTACCGATGCTGCATTTGCTGCGCCGATGGCCATGACTTTGACCAGCTGGTAAAGAGAATTGGATATCGCATTTGCCGCAAGTGCCGTAGTACTTAAATTGCCGAGCACTATTCCCTGAGCTGCATTGCCGCAGCAGAACGAACCTTCTGCAATAAGTATCGGTGCCGCAACGCCCATATACTGTCCGATGTTCTCAAAGTGCGGAGTGATGACATCCTTTATCTTCATGCACAGTTTCCTGTCCATCCTGAATACATAGAATGCCACTATAAACATCTCTAACACTCTGGCTATCGTTGTTGCAAGTGCTGCTCCGGCCGAGCCGAGTTCAGGTGCCCCGAAGCGTCCGAAGATAAGAATATAGTTTCCTCCGCCGTTTACAAAAAGCGATATAACCGATACTATTACCGCGATTTTTGCAGAACCTACGCCCTTCATGGTTGCCAGCAGGAACATGGATACGGCAAAGAACAGCCAGGACCATTTGATAACATTGAGATATGCAAGTGCTTCCTGAATAACCGCCGCATCTTTGGTGAAAATGCCTACAAGACCTTCCGGAACAATCGCAGCTATCAAAAACAGCAGTGCCGAAAATGCAAGTGCGAGGTAGAAGCCGGTCGGCGCAAGTTTTTTGATAGAGTCACCGTCTTTCTTTCCCCAGTACTGCGATCCAAGTACTACCATGCCGGTTACAAGACCGTTAAGAAGGCCCTGATACACGAAGTGAATCTGGTTGATGATAGTAACTCCGGCTAAAGCGTTCTCGCTGTAGGATCCGATCATAATATTATCAAGCAGGTTGACGCTGAGGACGATTGCCTGCTGTAAGATAAGCATGATCGCAAGCTTAAAATATTTTTTAAAGAATTCTTTGTCTGTACAGAAATGTTTACTCATCATGTTCCTTATATTGCTGTTTCAGAATTTTCTGTAAATACTGACCTGTATACGAAGCTTTGGACCGGGCAACCTGTTCAGGAGTTCCGTGAGCAATCTGAGTGCCGCCGCGGTCGCCTCCGTCTGGTCCCATGTCAATTATATAATCCGCACTCTTGATCACATCAAGATTGTGCTCAATAACAACTACCGTATTACCGCCTTCAGTCAGCCGCCTGAGTATCTCCACCAGTTTGTGAACATCCGCAAAATGCAGTCCCGTAGTCGGCTCATCTAAAATATAGATGGTTCTGCCCGTACTTCTCTTTGCAAGCTCAGTCGCAAGTTTAATACGCTGTGCCTCACCTCCGGAAAGTTCGGTCGATGGCTGCCCGAGTTTAATATATCCGAGTCCCACATCATAAAGAGTCTGTATGATACGGTGTATCTTCGGAATTGCTTTAAAGAATTCCAGCGCCTCTTCAACGGTCATGTTCAGAACATCATATATTGACTTACCCTTGTATTTCACTTCCAGAGTTTCTCTGTTATATCTCCTGCCTCCACAGACCTCACATGGAACATATACATCCGGAAGAAAATGCATCTCAATCTTGATTATACCGTCTCCGGAACAGGATTCGCATCTTCCGCCTTTGACATTGAAGCTGAAACGTCCCTTCTGGTATCCCTTTGCCCTGGCATCAGGTGTCTGTGCAAACAGATCGCGGATCAGGTCAAACACTCCCGTATATGTCGCGGGATTTGAACGCGGTGTCTTTCCTATCGGTGACTGATCGATACAGATGACTTTGTCCAGTTTCTCCGCTCCCTCAATCTTCTTATGCTTTCCGGGAAATACAACCTGCGCCCTGTTGAGCTTTCTGGCAAGAGCCTTGTAGAGAATCTCATTAACCAGCGAAGATTTACCCGAACCGGATACACCCGTCACACAGGTCATGACGCCGAGCGGAAATTCAACATCGATATTTTTCAGATTGTTTTCGGCTGCTCCGCAGACCTTAATCCACCCTGCCGGTTTCAGCCGCTTTTCCGGAACCGGTATCCTGAGCTCTCCCGAAAGATACTTTCCCGTAACTGATTCTTTGCAGCGTACGATATCATTCACGCTGCCTGCGGCAACGATCTTTCCTCCGTGTTCTCCGGCTCCCGGTCCGATATCTACCAGGAAATCGGCTTCTCTCATAGTCTCTTCGTCATGCTCAACCACGATTACCGAGTTTCCGAGATCACGCAGATGCTTAAGTGTTGCAAGCAGCTTGTCATTATCCTTCTGATGCAGTCCGATAGACGGCTCATCAAGAATATATGCAACTCCTACAAGTCCCGAACCGATCTGCGTCGCAAGTCTTATTCTCTGTGCCTCTCCTCCGGAAAGAGTTGAAGTCGAACGGCTGAGTGTAAGATAATCCAGACCCACATCAATAAGAAAAGATATTCGTGCACGGATTTCTTTGAGAACCAGTTCACCGATCTGTGCCTGCATCTTACTTAATTTCAGTCCGTCGATGAAACTGCGGAATGCAACTATACTCATATTTGTTGCATCATAGATATTTTTATCGCCGACCGTGACCGCAAGCGACGATGCTTTCAGCCTCTTGCCTCCGCAGGTCGAGCACGGAGCTATCCGCATGAATTTTTCATATTCAGCCTTACTTGTTTCACTGAATGTCTCACGGTATCTTCTGTTGCAGTTTTCGATAAGTCCCTCAAATGCAACAGGATAAACACCGCTTCCGCGCTGTCCCGTATATCTTACATCCACTTCCTCTTCGGTTCCGCAGATCAGAATGTCGTGTATTTTTTTCGGATATTTTTCAAACGGAGTATCCAGACTGAACCTGAAATGCTGCGACATGGCCACAAGCATGGCATGTGAGAAGCTGCCGTCCTTCTGTGCGCTCTGCCATCCGGGAACCACTATTGCACCTTCGTTGATACTGAGCGATTTATCCGGGATTATCAGATCCTCATCGAACTCCATAGTATAACCGAGTCCGAGGCAGTCGGGACATGCTCCGAACGGATTGTTAAATGAAAAGCTCCTCGGTTCAACTTCATCTATCGAAACCCCGCAGTCAGGGCACGAGAAAAGCTGTGAGAAATTGAGTTCCTCATGCTGAACCGGTCTGCCGGCACCGTCCGGATAATCGCACACTACGGTGCAGATATTTCCCGTAAGTCCAAGCGCCGTTTCGAGAGAATCCGTAAGTCTCTTCTGTATTCCCTCACGTACTATCAGTCTGTCCACGATAATCTCTATGGTATGCTTGATATTCTTGTCAAGCTTCTCATCCCCGATATCCTGGAACGAAACCGCCTCTCCGTCTATACGCGCACGCACGTATCCTGATTTAACGGCCTGCTCAAGCACCTTTTCATGGCGTCCTTTTTTTCCGCGAACAACCGGAGCCATAATCTGAAGCTTCGTTCCCTCCGGTGACGCAAGAACCTGATCCACCATCTGGTCTATACTCTGCTTATGTATCGGCTTTCCGCATTTCGGACAATGCGGCACACCTATTCTTGCATAAAGCAGTCTCATATAATCGTATATTTCCGTAACGGTTCCTACCGTGGATCTGGGATTCCTGTTGGTTGATTTTTGATCTATGGATATTGCAGGGGGAAGTCCCTCGATATTCTCGACATCGGGCTTCTCCATCTGGCCGAGGAACTGACGTGCATAGCTCGACAGCGATTCCATGTAACGCCGCTGCCCTTCTGCATATATTGTGTCAAATGCCAGGCTGGACTTGCCGCTTCCCGACAGGCCCGTGAAAACTACCAGCTCATCCCTCGGGATCTCAAGGTCGACATGTTTTAGATTATGTTCGCTTGCACCGCGAATTTTAATGTATTTCTTCATCGCTTTTCTTATCTCTGTTTTCAGGCGCATTTATGACCGCATCTTCATGACGGCATCGGTCCAGATCGCACCCGCCGCGGAGATTTGCCTCCGGGCAGTCACGGTCCATCCTGTTGCAATGAAACATGCCATCATTTTCTTTCATAAATGCTCTGCTCATATATTCCTCTTCTGTGTTGTAATATACTGTCTTATTCCCCGCGCCGGAAATTGTCTTCTGCGGAGGATAAAAAATGAGAGACCTGCCGGCCTCTCGAGAGTAGCGGAAGGGAGACTTGAACTCTCGACACCACGGGTATGAACCGTGTGCTCTAGCCAACTGAGCTATTCCGCCATATTCACTTTTCTGCGTCGAGTGGGGCGTATAGGGCTCGAACCTATGACCCCCTGCTTGTAAGGCAGATGCTCTCCCAGCTGAGCTAACACCCCGGATTTGACGCAAATAAGATTATAAGAATTATTGAGCTTAATGTCAAGGACTATTTTTCTAGTGCTTTTACAGCGGCGGAATACTGATTATCGTTTTCGTCTGTATATCGTTTGCACTCTTCATTCAGCTCAACCACGATATCGGGCTTCAGGCCCTCACCGTGCAGATCAACACCGTCCGGTGTATAATAATGCTCCGTTGTCAGTTTGATGGCTGACCCGTCGGCAAGATTGATAACATTCTGTACTATTCCCTTTCCGAATGTCTGTGTTCCGACTATGGTCGCCCATTTATAGTCTATCATGGCTCCCGTGAAAACCTCGGATGCCGATGCACTGTTTCCGTTTACCAGAACAACTATCGGAAGATCAACCTGATGTCCGTCATTTGCGAAATACCTCTCACCGACTCCGTCTCTGTTGGCTGTATAAACTATCAGACCTTCATGCTCCCTGACACCGTCAGGAAGAATATAATCTATCATTCTTACTGCAGCCGTGAGCACTCCTCCGGGATTATCTCTCAAATCAATTATGTATCCTTTTGCTCCCTGATCCCTGAGCGTATCCAGTGCCTTCCTGAAATCCTCAACAGTCACGTCTTCAAACCGAGATACTTCGATATATCCGATGTTACCGTCCTTCATTTCGGAATAAACGGTCTGCGAATTGACTTCACCGCGTGTGATCGGGATGTCTATTTCCTTTCCGTCACGGATAAATGTTATTACTACTTCCGTGCCTTTTTCACCACGAATCATATCATATACAAGAGTATCGAAATCAATTCCGGATGCGTACTCCCCGTCAACCTTATAGATGATATCTCCCTGATTTACTCCCGCTTTTTCGGCCGGAGAATCTTCTATAACAGATACTACCTCGACCGCTCCCGTATCTGCATTCTGCTGAACCACTGCTCCTATTCCGAAAAACTTTCCGCTGAGGGATTCATTAAGCTTCTTGAATTCATCGCGGCTGTAGTATGCCGCATATTTGTCATCCAGTCCGCTCATATAGCCTTTGTATATCCCGTCTTCGATATGCTGCGGATCCTGTTCAAACAGAAAATACTTGTTAACAATTTCCTGTATGGTCAGAAGCTTGTTCTCCACTCTCGGAATATTCAGGCTGTTTCCTTCCGAAGTTACTATCTCCGTAGGTTCGGTATTCTTATAGCCGATGATCTGAGGATTGCTCAGCATTATTATCAGGGCCGCGATTCCCCCGATCAGCAGAAGAAGTCCGAGAGCTACGCATGCTCCTGCGAGCATACCTCTCCCGAAGTTTCCATCCTTAACCGGATTCACCGGCTGCACCGGCCTGTCGTTATTTATATCGGCTGCCGGTGTTTCTGCCTCATCAATAATCTCTGTATTAATTTCTGTGTTTTTATTCTCTTCCATGTTTCCTGACTTTTACGGGCTCACATACGCGAGCGGATTTATATAATGACCGTCGGCACGGACACCGAAATGAAGATGAGGTCCGGTGGAATATCCTGTTGATCCGACTTTTGCTATAGTCTGTCCCTGTTTGACTTTCTGTCCCTGTGAAACCAGCAGTTCACTGCAATGCATATATACGGTTGATACTGTTCCGCCGTGACTTATCATGACATAATTTCCTGCTGACGGAGAATAGGTTGCTATAGTGACCTCCCCATCTGCAGCGGCAACTATCGATGATCCCTTTGATGCGCCGATATCTATTCCCTGATGATTGGTTGATGCGCCTGCCACAGGCTGTTCTCTGTCTCCGAAATACGATGTGACTCTTGATGAAGACGGACACGGCCAGATAAAATGTATATTCCCGAGATCTACTGTCTTGTATGCCTTGCCCGCTGCCTCGGCTGCCTTTCTGGCCTCCTCTTCACGGCGTTTTATCTCAGCTTCAATTGCCTTGATGGTATCTTCCTGTTTCTTGATTTCCTTCTCATATTCCTGAAGCTGAACTTCGGCAACACCTATCTGTGATTCATATTTCTGTATTTCCGATTTCTTGTCCGCCTGAAGATGCTCCAAATCAGACTTCTTCCCTTCAGCTTCTTCCTTTGCTGCCTGAAGTTCTGCAGATGCAGTCTCAAGTTCTTCCTTCTTCTCTGCCAGCTCTGCCTGTGTAGCTTCGTATGCGTCAAGCTGCTGCCTGTCATAATTACTGATTTTGTTGACATATTCGGTGCGGTTAAGCATCTGTGTCAGAGACTCTGAACTTGTCAGCAGGTCAAGAAAAGTAGTATCGGATCTCTCATACATATATTTGATACGGAGTTTCATATCCTCGTACTGTTTATCTGATTTTGCCCGGATATCCGCAAGTTCCTGCTCTTTTATATCTATCTCTGATTCTTTCTGTGCAATCGCATCATTAAGCTGAACTATCTCCGCCTCTACCTGATCAATATCTTCATCAAGCTTTACAACATATGCATTGACGTCCGATTTCAGCTGATTGAGCTCAGAGATCATGGATTCCGTCTTTTTCTTCTCTTTTTCCAGATCTTTCTTTTTATTCTGTGCATCGGTAATACCCTGGTTCGATGCAGCCAGCGTGATAACCGATATTAAGATAAGTGCCTGCTTGAATACCATATACCGTTATACCCTCAGATGTTTATTCAGTGCAAACAGACTGGTGAAGAATCCGATTCCCACGCCCAAAAGAAGTGCCGTAACAGCCATCACCGGGAATATCTCCGATATGGGAAGAAAACTGAAGATGTCTGACAGCATCGTAAAGTTCTTCTGCATGTATGTAACCGCATAATTGTATAAAAAATAAATAGCTGCAAGCGGAATTGCCGCACCGACAAATCCCAGCACTACACCCTCTATTATGAACGGCGCGCGTATCATCGAATTGGTCGCACCGACAAGTTTCATGATTGCCGTTTCGGATTTTCTGAATTCCGCTGAGATAACTACGGTATTTCTGATCAGGAATATCGCTACTGCAAGCAGCACTCCGATGAGTACCAGTGAAACTATCAATAGTGCGTTGTTCAGTCCTGTCAGCATTGATCCTGCCTGATTCGAATAGTTGACCTGTCTTACTCCATTCAGCCCCTGAAGCCATTGAACGAACTCATCCTGTTTCGTCACGTCATTCAGCCATATGGAATAGCTGGAGCTTCCTTTCAGAGGATTATCCTGTGCGAAACCTTCCGCCAGTTCTTCCCTGCCCTCAAAATAATCTTTCTTGAAGCTTTCCCAGGCATCATCCGCCGAGGTAAACTCTATGTCCTTAACCTCCGGTCTTGATTTTATCTCTTCCCCTATTGTCTTTACTTCGCTGTCGCTAAGATCCTCATCAAAGAATACCGTTATTCCGACCTTTGTCTCTATATTGGTAACAATATTTCTCAGGTTGACTATTACCGAGAAAAACAGACAGAATAAAAAAATACATGCCGAAATCGTTGCCACGCTCGCAAGCGAAAGCCTGATATTCTTGCATATATTTTTAAATGCCTGTCCTATGCTGTACATCGCTTCTGACTACTCCTTTTTCCAGTGTAATGACCCTCTTGTCCATTGAGTTTACTATCTCGCGCGAATGTGTGATCACTATGACCGTAGTACCCTGACTGTTGATCTCATCAAGCAGTTTCATTATTTCTTTTGCCGTTGTTTCATCAAGGTTTCCCGTAGGCTCATCACAAAGAAGTATATCCGGCTTATTGATGATTGCACGGGCTATCGCCACTCTCTGTTTCTCTCCTCCGGACAGCTGATTCGGAAACGATTTGTATTTTGATGACAGTCCCACCCTGCGCAGAACTTCCGGAACCGATTCCTTTATCTCGCGCGTGCTCTTCCCGATAACTCTCTGAGCGAAGGCAACATTTTCATATACCGTCCTGTCCGGAAGAAGACGGAAATCCTGGAATACCACGCCGAGCCTTCTGCGGTACTTCGGAACATAACTGCGCGGCATATCGCTGAGAGTATAGTCATTTACCACTATATCACCGTCGCTTGCATCTATCTCCTTCAGAAGAAGACGAAGCAGTGTTGACTTTCCGCTGCCGGACTTACCCATAAAGAACACGAACTCGCCGTCATCGATTACAAGGTCCACATGCTGGAGTGCTCTCGTTCCGTTCTCATATGTTTTGCTTACATCGTTTATCTCAATCATTTATGAAACGGCTCCCGGTTTAATAATCCTGATTCTCCATATACTTCATGTATTTGCCAACCATAAGAGCTATCTTGAAGGTAATGGCATCATCAAATACCCTGAGATCAAGTCCCGTGGATTTCTGAAGTTTATCTATACGATAAACCAGCGTATTGCGGTGAATATATAACTGCCTGGATGTTTCCGACACATTAAGTGAGTTCTCAAAGAACTTGTTGATTGTGGTTACGGTCTCCTCATCAAATTCATCCGGATTGCGTCCGTCAAATATCTCACGTATGAACATCTTGCAGAGAGGAAGCGGGAGCTGATATATCAGACGTCCTATTCCAAGCTTTGCATATCCTACTATCTCACGGTCTCCGTAGAAAATCTTTCCGACATCAAGAGCCATCTTAGCCTCTTTGTATGTACGCGATACTTCCTTGATCTCGTTTACTATGGTTCCGTATGCCACGCTGAGCTTTGTGACTCCGGCTTCATGAAGCGTATCCGATATCTCTTTTGCAATCTCATCCAGCTGTTCGGCATCCGCAGACGCATCCAGTTCCTTGACCACGATGGTATCATTTTCATCAACAGCGGTAACAAAGTCATGGTCCTTCTTCGGGAATAAGGTCATCAGAAGTTCGGGAACATTTGCCTCACTGTCTGAAGATGTTTCTGCGATAAAAACGCACCTGCGTACAGCCGTTTCGATATGAAGCTTCTTTGCTCTGTTATAGATGTCAACAAGAAGCAGGTTATCAAGAAGCAGGTTTTTGATAAAGCTGTCCTGATCAAAACGCTCCTTGTATGCGATCAGCATGCTCTGAAGCTGGAATGCCGCCATCTTTCCCACCATGTATATATCATCGGCGTTTCCGTCAACAACAAGCACATACTCTATACGGCGATCGTCAAATATTTTGAAATACTGCGCTTTTCCTATTGTCTGCGAATCCGCGTTCGAATCTAAAAACGCCTTGACCGAATCAAGATCTGCTCCGAACTGGTCTGATGTTGCTGCAAGAGCTCTTCCGTCCGAATCCGTGATACACATATCTACTCTGGTTATGTTTTTTAATCCGTCTAAAGTGTTTTGTAATATCTGTGTTGATATCATAAGCACTCCTTTCCCTTCCTGAACAGCGGATAATGTGAATATTTCACAAATTATTATGTCAATTATAATGCAAATTGCCAATAAAAACAAGAGAGCATCCGCTCTCTTGCATAATAATTTCAGTCAATATTGTCAAAAATTGGGCAAATTGTTGTTATTATTTACCTTCATAACAGATAAGAGATTCCATATCATAGCCTTCAAGAGCCTTTCTTCCCTCAAGGCCGGCAAGTTCCATAACATAGACAAGCTTTACTATCTTTCCGCCGAGACGCTCGACAAGCTTAATATTGGCGAGACTTGTTCCTCCGGTAGCGATAAGGTCATCAACTATAACGACTTTCTGTCCCGGGAGTATGGCATCCTTATGAATCTCAACCGTTGCCCTGCCATATTCGAGATCATAGCTCTCTTCTATAGTTTCGCGCGGGAGTTTCCCTTTCTTTCTGATCGGTATAAAAGGTTTATTCATAGCATATGCCACCGGAACTCCGAATATAAAGCCTCTTGATTCAGGACCCACCACCACATCAAAGTCAACATCTTTGAGCTTCTCTATGATACCGTCAACGCTCATCTTCAGTCCTTCTGCACTCTGCAGTATACTGGTAACATCTCTGAAGATGATACCCGGCTGCGGAAAATCAGGGATACTTACTACATAATCTTTAAAATCTGCCATTTTTCTCACTTCCATGTTTTAATCTGAATATCGATGCTTCTTCTGCCGTTGAACAGATTAAGCTTCGGATAATATAATATATCAATTCTGTCTCTTTTAGCAAGTGCCGATAGGATTTCATCGGAATCTCCGAACTGAATTCCGTCCGCATTAAAGTATGCTGCATCCCGCAATTTAAACTTTACAAAATTCCTGTAATTGAGCACCGTTCTCGCCGAAAGCACCGTCACATTCTTCTGTGCAAACACAGGTTTCTCGTTGCCCTGTCCGAACGGTTCAAGCCTTTCAAGCTGTTCAAAAAGATCAACCGTGGCATACTCCAGAGGAAGAGGCACGTCTATCCATACCTTCCTGACGAAATCATCTTCGGTAAGCCCGGATTCTTTATTCAGCCTCTCCCTCAGAATATCCAGATTATCAAGCTTCATGGAAATGCCCGCCGCAAGCTTATGTCCTCCGAATTTATCAAACAGTTCGGAAACCTCCGACAGTTTTTCGTACATATTGTATTTTTCTATCGAACGCGCCGAGCCCTTGATCAGTCCCGGTCCGGAATTAGTGAAGACTATCGCCGGGTGATTGTAGTATTCCTTGATCCTGCCGGCTATGATCCCTGCGATGGATTCATGACAGTCCGGAAGGTATACCACTTTGACATCATCCTCCGGAAATCTGTCTTCGACCTGACGCACTGCCATATCCGCATACTCTTCCGTAAGAAGCTTGCGTTCATCATTCAATTCTTTAAGATGATCTGCAAGTTCCTCAGCCTTTTTCTCATCATCGGCCATGAACAGCTCCATTGCTATATCCGCCGTCTCCAGCCGTCCTCCCGCATTGATACACGGTCCGAGGATAAATCCTATGGCATATGCATTTATCCCGCCCGGGGGCAGAAGGCACGCATCTTTTAAGGCATTGAGCCCGATGTTGTCCGTAGTCTTCAGTTTCTCAAGACCTTCTTTAACAATTATCCTGTTTTCATCCCTCAGGGGCATCACATCCCCGACAGTCGCTATAGCCGCAAATTCCAGCAGCCGCTTCCATTCTTCCATGGGTATGCCGGCATTTTCATATAAAACCTTTACAAGTTTAAATGCCACCATGGCTCCGCATATATCCGTGAACGGGTACGGATCTCCGGGCTGTTTCGGATCAACTATGGCATCCGCCCCGGGAAGCTGCTCCGGCACTTCATGATGATCCGTAATAACTACGTTCATGCCGTACTGCATTGCAAGCTCGCACGCTTCATGCGCGGATATTCCGTTATCACAGGTGATGATCAGATCGACTCCTTCAAACTGTGCTTCCTTGATAATAGCTGTATTTATCCCGTACCCGTCCTTTATACGGTCCGGTATAGCATAGCTTACATCGGCCCCGAGTTTCTTTAATGCCGATACAAGAATATACGTTGAACACACACCGTCAATATCATAGTCTCCGACTACTCTGATCTTTTTGCCCTCATCTATGGCTCCGGCTATGATATCGGCAGCCAGTTCCATATCGTTCATCAGCCTGCCGTCGTGAATATCATTCAGAGTACCGTTAAGAAAGAGGTCAAATCCGTCTTCCGGTATGCCTCTGTTTATCATGATTCTGGCAATCACGGGTGATATTCCATATTTCGCCCCGAGTGAGTTGAAATCCGCTTTCTTCCCGTATACATACCATTTCTGATTGTCAATAGAGCCGTTCAAAAGTATTGTAATAATCTCCCGTGTAATATATAAGCCCGTCGTTACTGTATAATGTGTCCATTGTAACACATTATTCATTATCTAAGAAACCCTAAACCCTTTTTCTTCTTTGTGTTGTTTTCTTCATCCTGTTTTTTGTTTCTCATCCCGAAATGATACTTTTTCGGATCGGCATTCAGTGAAGTATACAGTTCATCCATATCTCCTGCCGTCCGGCTGTCTTCATCATCAACTCCCGATACCGAGATGACTTCTAAATTATCATCTTTATACTGTACGGTTTCCCTGACTGAAGAATCTGATTCTTTTATCTTTCCTTTCTCTGTGTCCATTGTATTGCGGTTAACTATGTCCACCAGATCCTCCATACCGTATGTACTCTTCATACTCATCTGATAAAGCGAATAAATCGAAACGACAGCGGAACGGTCGGTACTGTCAACCATACCCAACAGATCCTGCAGCAGTGATGACAACCCCGCCGAAAATTTCTTTCCGTGTCCCGGGCAGCAGCAGAATACCGGCTCCAGCCTGTCTCCTGAAATATACATATATTTTCTGTCAATAATCAGATCATCTGCATCCAGCAGATAGTTCTCTAAATTTCTTACGGTACGGCTGATACTGAGTATCAGAGCTCTTATGTCATCCATCTGCAGGGTACGTGAGCCCACAATCGAATCAAAAGTTTCCATTGAGGATATATCATAATACAGTCTTCTGCTGTCATCCTGTTCCCTGATTTCAAGCCGCAGAAGTCCCCTGATCCTGTTCGCCTCAAGCATCCTGAGTTTATATCCTATCTCGCCGCAGTCGATGACCAGATAGTTATCCTCTATTCTTAAATCATTATTCATCCTCAGTTCCTTCTTTCAGATTATCCGTAAAATCTTCAATAACAGAAGTAAGTCTCATATAGTTTTCTGTATCAGCAACCGGAGCCGTGAACGTTCTTTCATCAAATTCTGCTGCAGCATTGTCTGACAGATCGTTTTTGGAAACATATACCGGCTTTCCGTAAAACCTTCCCACAGTATGCAGCCTTTTTTCAACACTTTCCTCAATGCTATCTATACTGCTGTTTCCCGACTTCCATTTTTCTTCCAGATATGCCGCCCTCACTGCTGCCTCGTTCGCAACATAATTTCCGAAAATATTATCACGGCACTGATATGCAAACATGATCATGGTCACAAGGCAAAGAAAGATGACGGACAGCACAAGAGTCGCTTCTACCGTAAAGCTTGCTTTCATCTGACAGTTCATTGCATCAATACCTCTATACTATAAACATCACTCCGAATGCCACCGGAAGGGCTATCGGAAGAAGCGGAAGTGTGCATCCGCGTATCTTCCGGTTTTTAAAGAACCTTACGGCACATACCACCAGCGAGATAAATGCCCCGAGGATCATCGCCCCGCCGATAAGGAGGATGTTTCTGCAGCCTAAAACCAACGCAGTGGCAGTAAAGAACATGGCGTCACCATACCCCAACTGCTGACGGGTCAGGATCGCTATCAGCCACATTACTGCCGCCGACAAAAGGCCCAGCCCTATCCTGCCCCACAGGATCTCTTTTCCTGTTACAGCCATCCATATATAACCGGCTATCGTTAATATGAACATGGCAATAAACCATCTTATATTCACTGTGCCCTTTCTGAAATCGCTGGCGGCACAGACGATTACAAATATCGCAAAAAGCATTTTTCCGTACATAAAATCTATAAGCATTATTTTCCTCCGTAATTACCGCAATAACTGCAGCATCCTAAGTGCTCCACCGTCGATTTCTTCACAGCCTGCGGAAATGCCTGCATCGCCGTGCAGTGCACATCCGTATGGAATTTCCCGCCTTCCGGTGTCACATATACCTGCTGACCCGGAACGGCAGCTCTCCCGCATCTGTCGCATGGTGTTCTGCCTTCCGCTCTTCCGTTTCCGTTCACAGTTACTGTACTCCAACTGTTTGACAGATAATGACAGCTTGGGGAAAGATGATATCTGGTGGGATTCTTTCCTATGTATACGATTTCATCATCTTCGGCTTCCGCATCACCGGCATGGCTCCCTCCGCTTCCGTCTTTTCCCGTCCATGCCCTGCGTGCCGCGACCGTCTCCTGTGTAAGAGTTCCCAGTCTTAATACCGGAAAGGGAAGTTTGTATTCATAATCAAGTTTTACAACTATCATATCGTTCTCCCTCATAAATTCACTGTCTAAAAAGTTTATGATATTCAGTCCCCGGTCATCGACCTGCTGTCCTGCTCTTGCAGCGGCAAAGGCTCCGAGTGCGGCATCCGTAGCCAGATTCATGTATTCATCAGCCTCTCCGCCTTTATCCTCCTGTTTACCCTCCCGTATCTCATTCACCGTATACATGTATCTGCTGACATCCGTTACTACAGATTCAGCCGCTATCTGCATCTGCCGGTCCGCATCCATGATTCGCAGCGGAATCATCAGGATAATCATGGAAAACAGTATAAGAGGCAGACCAAGCGCAGCTTCTATCGTTAATGAGGCATTCAGACACACTCTCTTATCTTTTTCAATGATGCCACAGACATGCGCTTGGAGAGGCGTACTTGTTTTTTGGAATTTTGTATTGAGTTTTGTAAAAAGAGACAGATAAGAGAGCATGTCCGAAAACCCCATTAACTCATATTCATCAATATGCCTTTACGGCATTGGTCTTTATCGTAAAATCGCGCGCCAGACCCATAGTTTCACCTGATATCATCGGTATGGAAGTAAACAGATGTTTAACCGCGGCAGTAAATTCCATATCTGTTCCGTATACACAGTTCTTCATCTCAAAATCCTCATCATTTATTTCTGTATTAACCTGCATGATATCCATCATCCTGTAATTCCGTATTTCAGAGAAAAGCAGAAGGATAATGAACTTCAGATAATTCTCATAATCAAGTCCCCTGTCGTCACCCGAATCCGGTCCGGACAGATGTCTGCTCTCTCCCCAGTTCAGAATAGAAGAAACATCAAGTTTCCATTCCAAAGGCTGTTTGACCAGAGAAACTCTGTTACCTTTAAGAAGAGCCCTGCAGTCAGTAACGGATTCCGCACCCGCCCATACACCGATGATAAGACATTCAACCACCGGAACCAGCGCGGTAAGCGTACCTCCGCTTGCACCTATTACTATCTCTTCAGCCAGATGCCTTGCCTGTGCCCTCTTATTACCGTCACGCATTATGCTCAGATAATTCATGCCTTCACGTATGGCAAATACCTTTCCGGCGGCAGAAGAAAGATTGTCCCTGTCATTTGTTTTTCCTGCACAGATATACTCCATCTCATATCTGACAGGGCCCTCTGTATCATCCGTAAACTCTGAAAAATACCTCGCAGCATACTCTGCAATCAGCACATTCTCAATAACTGTACGATATTCCGTGGTTCTATCTGTCCCCGTACATGTAAGCGACGGTGCTCCGCTCATATCAATATCAGCATTGCTCACGCTCCGGCCTTCGGGAACGATGAGTGCCAGAAGGCCGTCTCCTGCCGCGCTTCCCAAAAGATCCTTCGCGCTTTCAATAAAACCTTTTTCTTTTTCGTCCGCAACTCCGAATTCAAAATCAAGGTCAGGAATATTTATTGATGCAAATGCATCCGCAAGCTCATACCACAGGTCCCTGATCTCGCTGTAATCATAATCTTCATCATCTTCAATTGCCGCCTCATACTCTTCAATCATATCTGCGGCCTCTTTACTTCTTCTGACCGCTTCTATGTTATCGATGGTTACTGAATAAATCTCTTCGACCTGCGTTCTCCGGTTTTTCTCTTCGGCAGAATATCCAAGATAATCATCCTTTACGGATCTGATGATTTCTTTTCCTTCATCGCTGTTTATATCCGCATATGCGGAAGCATGGTTTTCATCTACCTCATTCAAGGCTTTTTCAAGTTCATAAGAACCGTCCTCGTAAACGCATACCAGTCCACCATCACCGCCTTTTCCCGTGACCTTTTCTATCTCATTTATCATCTGATCCGCGTAGCGCTGAAAACTTCCGTTGGAACCGCTATGAAGTGCCGAGACAGCTTTGCCCTGAACTTCCTTCTGTCTGTTCAATGACTTGTTTATATCCATCAGAGCCTGTTCAACCTTAAGTGCCTCTTTGGATTTCTCCGCATAATCAGCCGTGATTTCTTCCATAGCCTCAGCTTCTTTCAGATCTTTCCACAGATCATCCAGTTCCTCCGCCGCACTCACATCAAAGAGTTCCTCTGCAAGGCCGTAATTCATATAATCAATAATTTCCTGTTCCAGCCACTCTCCTCCGGTATCCGTCAGATAAGAGATCTTGTTGATACCGGCCGTAACTTCATCCATACCCATCCAGCTCTTTACTTTTATGTACGGATCTATATATTTCATCGCAGAGTTTTCGGCCTCTGTCATATCCTCACACTCATATGCCAGGATTCTGTATCTGTCCCACAGTCCGTTATGATATTCGGAAAACAACGAATCCATAGCCGATCCCGCTGCCGTCTCAAGATGGAACTTCAGGCCTGCAGTACGAGCCGATTCAACCAAAGTCAGGACAAGCGCGGATACGCACACAAAAATCAACGCAAGAAATACGGTTATGGTTCCCCTCAATGGCTTCATATACATTTCTTATGACGTATATACGTTTTCCGCAGCACCCTGAATCTGATCCATAATATTCCCCAGCAGCTTCGTAATCCTGCCCTTGAAAACAATAACCAGCCCGATCAGCACGACTAAAATCAGAACGACTTCGATAGTTCCCATGCCGCTCTCGTCCGCGAATTTTTCCCTGATTTTCGGTATCCATCCGTATCTGATATTGAAAAAAACTGTTCTAAACATAATTGCCTCCTTATATTTCTATATTTAAATAAATCCCATAATTGCAGGTGTCTTGATAATCACCATAACTATTACCAGCATCATGATCAGAGGAATCAGAAGCTTTGTTGAAGCCTCTTCTCCCTGACGAAGCGCCAGATTTCTTCGTTCCTCCCATGCTTCCATCATCTCCAACTGAAGAAGCGATTTCATATTCGCCACCCCGGATCTGCGATTCTGCTCAAGAAGCGACGCCAGTTTCATATACTGCTTCAGCCTGCATTGTCTTCCGAAGTCCCGATATACCGCGCCTTCCGGCGTCCCTGTTTTCAGCCTGTTATTTGCCCTGCATAATTCCTCATATGCATATCTGATTTCGAATTTATCATCAGCCTTTCTTTTATTCTCATAATCATCAGCTATGGTATTCCATGCAGTCCTCACACTCATCCCGGCTCCGACAAAAATCAGAAGCCTGGAAACGATCTCCGGATAATCCATCTGCATCTGTTTGTCTCTTTTCTTCTGTTCTGTTTTCTCGTTCTCTCTGTCACGCAGAAAAAACAGCAGTGCCAGAACTATCCCGAATATCCATATGAAGTTGTAAGACCTGTCCTTAGAATCAGTGTATCTGATACTTCGTCCCTCATAGTTCTCAGGAAGTTCCACTTTCGGTGCAGTCGCCGCTTTTTCATCGGCATCCTCTATCATCTCGATCAGGCCTTTTGCACGTCTTTCAGAATCCGTCAGCTTCTGCGGCATGACGGTTACCGGCACCGCATACTCATTCTTATAATCTTCATTGCTGACCGCAACATGCAGTATGGTTTCCCTTGCTTCCCCGAGTTCTGCGTTTTTCACGGTTCCCGCTGACGTGATCACATCCCTGTCGTCCGAAGTCCATACAAGTTTGAATCCGTACTCAGAACTGCGGTCCGGGAGTTTCATATCATAATAAATCTCACTCGTTGAGGGATTGTCCCCCAGCGCTTCCTCCACCGCACTCTCCATACATCTACGCATGGCATCATCTATCTCATCGTCACTGTATTTTCTCGGCTGTACGGAAATATTCATCTGCACGGTATCATCTTCCAGTCCGTCCACATATAACGATTCCGTTTTTTTATTTCCGTATCCTGCCCGTTCTATCTCGTGAATGCTTTCAGCCTTTCCGGGCTGCAGAATCTGTGCCAGCACAAACAAAACAACACCGCCGGCAACACATATGATCTGCAGTTTGTATTTCTTTGTCAGACCTTTGATCTTCTCTCTATCCATCAAATCTCAATCTCCAGAATCTTCTGTCCTATCAGAATCGCTGCGATATATGCCGCCAGACAGACCGTCATAATTATTCTTCCTGCCGCAGTCTCATACATGACACCGAAGAATCCCGGGGATGTAACTTCAATATATAAGACTATGACTATCGGTATAATACTCATCACCTTCTGTTCAAGTCTTTTCTCAGCTGTCTGCGTCAGGATCTCCTCTTTGATCCGGATCTTGTCCCCGATGGTATCGGCAGTCCTCATGATGATCGAGTTAAGTTCTCCTCCTGTGCGTTTTGCCGCTCTTATAACCCTGGCGAAATTCTCTATATCATCCGTTCCGCTTCTTCCGGCAAACTCCTGCCATGCAGTCTCCACCGGAACGTTCATTTTCACCCTGTGATTCATATAGTCAAATTCACGGACTATCATCGAATTCCCGTCATAAATCAGTTTCAGTTCCTCACCTGTCTCTATCATGGCATTCTCCATCGAATATCCCGCGGACAAAGCGGACGCCAGTACAGTTATGGCTTCTCTGAATTCCGAAGAGAGCCTTCTCTTTCGTTCCTCATAAAGATCTCTTTTCTTATACAGCGGATACAAAATAGCCGCAGGCACGGCAAGTATCGCGAACACGATAAGATTCCTGTAAAAAACAAATGCCGCTATTCCCGCAATCACTATTCCCGTCAGCCCGTATCGTACCCACTCTCCGGTGCTTAATTTATATACCGTATAATCCGTCACCTGAGGCTGCGAGCTTTGCTGTGTTTTTAAGAGACGAAACCTTCCTGAGCCCTCCTCTGACTGTCCTTGATGCCTTTGCCGCCGGTCCGGATTCTTCGCAGAATTCATATATAACGTTTGTTCTGATCTGGCCTTCCTCATACCCAAGTACCTCCACTATGGACAGGACCCTCCTGCTTCTGTCCCTGACTCTTCCCAAATGCACTAATATGTCCAGTGCATTTGCCATCTGTCCGCGTATCGCATCAAGCGGCATTCCCGCACCGGCACTTCCGCTTAAAACCATAGTCTCGATACGTGTCAGCATTTCCCTTGCAGAGTTTGCATGACCCGTACTCAGGCTGCCGTCATGTCCGGTATTCATAGCCTGAAGCATATCCAGCGCCTCCGCACCTCTGACCTCCCCGACCACGATCCGGTCCGGGTTCATCCTCAGCGATGCCTTGATCAGATCGGCTATTCCGACTGCGCCTTCCCCCTGGGAATTGGCTCCCCTTGCTTCCAGACTCACTAAATTCTCAATATGCCTCAGCTGAAGCTCCGCCGAATCCTCTATGGTAATCACGCGTTCCGATGACGGTATGAATCCCGACAGAGCATTCAGAAATGTAGTCTTGCCGGAATTTGTCCCGCCCGAAATGAAAATGTTATACCCCGCTCTTACCAGCCTTCCCAAAAACTCCGCCGCCTCGCGTGTTATCGCTCCGTAAGCAATCAGTTTCTCCATTGATATAGGTTCGGGAAATTTTCGTATCGTCAGCACCGGCCCCGTAAGAGAAACCGGCGGGAGTACAACATGCACTCTCGATCCGTCAGGCAGTCTGGCATCCACTACCGGCTGGCTTACATTGACAACCCTGTTCACTCTCGAAACTATCTGCTGTATAAGATTTTCAAGCTGCTCGCGTGACGAGAATTTCAGCGGCCACTCCACCACCTGTCCGGCCTGCTCCACAAAGACATGATCCGGTCCGTTTACCATAATCTCGGTAATATCCGGCCTGTCTATCAGTTCCTGCAATATATCAAGCCTCCGGAACGAGTCAAACAGCCTGCCTCTTATCTGAAGTTTCCGGCTGACCGGAAGAAAACTGTCCTGCTCGGCAATCTCAATCTGCTCATCGATCATGTTATACAGTTCCTCATCATCCACCCCGCTCATGTCGGAAAGCCTGTCACTCAGATTCGCCTGTATCAGGGAAAAGACCTCCTGCGTATTCATACATGGCCCCATATCCGTATTCCTCCTCTTCCGGAAGCGCTCTGTCAAACCTTTCCTCATATGGCAGCTTCACTTCTTTTATCCTCGCAAGCATTTCCGCTCTTCCGCTCTGTTCCAGAGACTCCCTGTACTCCGCAGCCTTGTACGAACTGATTGCATCATCCGGCACCGGCATGTAAACCTCATCGCATATCTCCGTGATCTCGGCGGCATGCTTCCCGTAACTACCCATGTCAAGAATCAGGAAATCATATCCGCTCTCCTTCTTAATATGCCCTAAAAGATCCGTCATCTGCTGCGGACTCAGTGCCGCAAGATCCTCCGCGTATCTCACCGGCGCAATATAATCCGTACTTCCGAAATGACATACCGACTGCGACAGCCGCACCCACGAATATCTTCCCTGCCTGTACGCATAAATCACATCGGACAAATCTCCGACCGCATCCGCCGCCAGATATCTGAAAACCCCGGCGAACTCATCTAAAATTATCAGCAGGCAGCGCCCTCTCTGCCCCAGCAGCTGAGAGACAGTTATGGAAAATGTAGTCTTCCCGCAGCGTCCTGCCGGGGAATACACTCCTATCATACGGCTCCGCTTTGCCGAAGCGTGTTCAAGATAGGACGGAGCCTTGTCCTCGTATTCCCTGAGAACATTTTTTAACAGAAGATCCGCCCTGGAATATTTATTTACGGACGGAACCGCAACCGAAGAGAATCCGTCACCGGACAGACATATGACAACTCCGCCGACATCACCCTCGTGAAGCCCGCAGTATTCAGTTTCATCGATCAGGAGAATCCGAACATCATAATCAGAATTTTTAGAAAGGAATTTTTTGGTATCAGAAAAGATGACCGCTTTCATGCCGCCATTCTCGTGGTTGTTGAAATATTGTGCCAGTCTCCCGGCATACTCGACATCGGGATCTACTATTGCGATAACACGACGCACTGCCGCTTTGCAAAGACGAGTAAAAAGAATATAAAAGACATTAACAAATCTTGCGCAAATAATATACTCAAAAAAACTCCCGGTCAAGACTTTTGATTCAAAATCCCACCAGGAGTTTTCTTAGAAAATTTTTCTATATATTTTTTCTATAAAACTTTTACTACTCAACCC
>JAGHSD010000027.1 GCA_018066045.1 Candidatus Darwinimomas equi
CGCAGTAGGGGTTATCTGCTATGAGCTTGCCCACCTCCAGAGAGGTGACTACATGCTTGCAAGCCACAAAGAGATGGAAGGTCTCTACGGACACATCGGTGAATTCTTAGGCGAGATTGAACACCCGATTGAAAAACGCGAGGCAACGCTTCTTCTCGCAAAACGGGTTTTCGGAAGAACAAAACTCACGGTCCGCGAAGCAAGTACCCTGCACGGAATCTTAAGACGTGCTGAACGGATGATGCGGATTGCTCAGGATGAAACGAAGTATCCGGCAGAAGAATTTCCGCCGGCAGAAGATGAGTGATGGGTGTCTTCTGTTTTTAAGTGTAACACATGTTCAAAGGTCTATTGAATATTTCTGCAGTAAACTGCAAAAATATTCAGTAGGGCAAATGTCTTATTTTTACTGAATTGATGGCGTTCTGTGAAGGATTTAGCAGATGCTCAAAATCCTATTGAACATTTCTGCAGTAAACTGCAAAAATATTCAATAGAAAGAGCTGTGGAAAAAACCATGCCTGTTCAGCCGCCATGTTTGAAACAGGAGATTTAGAAATAAAATCCCCATGAGACGTTGTCTCAAGTGCCCTGATGAAAACACCCTCAAATGATTAATTGGAGGGCGTTTTCATCAAAAGATACGCAATCTCAATCGGGATATGAGGACTGAATAGGTACAAGGATTCAGGCACACAGGCATACAATTATATGCATTAGAAATAAATGTGTATATACACAAAATTTTCGACTGAATGAAAGTATGACCACATTAACTATGATAGAACGCCCGATTTATCTCAGCCAGCTCATCCGAAAAAAAGAGAATGGTCTCATAAAAATAATTACGGGCATGCGGCGAACAGGAAAATCCTATCTGCTGTTTCAGATATTCCATCAGCACCTCTTATCATCCGGTGTTGATGAATCTCATATCATAGAACTATCATTAGAAGATGATACATCAATCGAATACCGCAATCCTATAAGCTTAGGTAAATACATCCGCAGCAGAATCACTGATGATAAGATGTATTATATCATACTCGATGAAATACAGAAAGTATCTGCCGTTCCAAACCCCTACATTCCCGAAGGAGATAACATAACCTTTGTTGACGTCCTCTTAGGACTAATGAAACTGCCGAATGCTGATATCTATGTGACCGGAAGCAACTCTAAAATGCTTTCATCAGACATACTTACTGAATTTCGCGGACGCGGAGATGAAATTCGTGTATATCCCCTATCATATCGTGAATTTGTAAGTGCATATAGCGGAGACAGCAGAAACACATGGAGCGAATACTGTACGTATGGCGGACTGCCGCTTATTCTCTCCAAAAAAACCCATGAAGATAAAAGTCAGTATCTTCTGTCCATGTTTGATACCATTTATATGAGTGACATATTATCCCGTCATAAAATCAGTAATGATAAAATAGTTCTCGATGATATTTTAAACATTGTTGCCTCTTCGATAGGTTCACTTACAAGCCCGCTGAATCTATCAAACGTGTTTAAAACTGAGAAGAAACACCCGATTACTGATGATACCGTTGCAAAGTATCTGGAATATTTTATAGACGCTTTCATTCTATCTAAAGCACACCGATATGACGTAAAAGGGAAAAAGTACATATCATCACCGGCAAAGTATTACTTTACTGACCTCGGTCTTCGAAATGCACGGCTTAACTTCCGCCAGCAGGAAGAAACACATATAATGGAAAATATCATCTATAATGAACTGCTCATCCGCGGATTCAGTGTGGATGTCGGAATTGTAGAAGTGTATAGTAAAGAAAATGACAAAACAGTACGAAAATCACTGGAGGTTGATTTTGTGGTAAACAAAGGAAGCAGCAGATATTATATCCAGTCAGCATTCTCTGTTTCCAACCCTGAGAAAAAGATGCAGGAAACAAATTCACTGAGAAGAATATCAGATTCGTTTAAAAAAATAGTTGTAGTTTCAGAGAGAATTGTTCCCTGGCATGATGAAAACGGAATATTATTCGTTGGGATTGAACAGTTTCTTCTTGATGAGGAATCAATGAACTGGTAATGATATGAAAAAAATTCACATTCGAAAAAAATGTGTCTATACACAAAATTTTCGACTGCTTAGGTTTCCAGTACGTTATTTAAAGTACACACCAACGTCTTTTAACCCGTTGCGCATCGCAATCGTGATGACAAGCGGGGTGATTCCTTCAATGACTTTAGACATCGCAAGCGGTCCTGCATCAAGCGGCTGCAGCTTGGAAACACTGGCGACAAGCTCTTTTACCGCTGCTTTTGCTTCGTCATCATTTCCGCAGATTGCAACAGTATAGTCAAGTTCCTCATCAAGCTCCATCCATTTGCCCGCTGCAACATTGTTGAATGCGCAGACCAGCTTCGCAGATTCCGGAAGCATCTTTTCGATGGCTAATGCT
>JAGHSD010000077.1 GCA_018066045.1 Candidatus Darwinimomas equi
GTATCACGCGGATATAATCATGCAAAGTATATCGGCAGGGTTGTTACCGGCGGTATCATGCAGAAATTTGATAAAGTAAGATACAGTGATGTAAATGAAATTAAAGCTGCATCAAAAACAATCAGAATTCCTTCTAATATGCCTACAGCTGAAGAACTTAAACTTGCATACAAGTATGAGGAACTCCATCAGGCCGGAAAAGATGCAGAGATCCCGTTTGAAGGAATGATGCTTACTACAGTTGTTGCCGAAGCTGAACGAATGATTCATCTTGAAAAAGGTCCGGAGTATTTTGAACTTACATTATCGGCAATTAAAATCGGACCAGTTGCACTGCTCGGAATTCCGGGAGAACCGTTTAACGGGATTAATGTCGGAATCAGAGAACTGACACAGGGATATGAGAATGTCATGGTAACATGTATTACAAACGGATATATGGGTTACTTCCCTATGAAGGAAGCTTATGACGAGGGCGGTTATGAATCGCGAAGCTCTATATTCAAATCAGGGGTTGCAGAGCTTATTATCGAAGCAGGAAAAGAATTGTTAGAGGAACTGAAGTAATTCATTTAGTATTTGGAGGTTTTTTATGTCATACGCAGACAGAGTATTTATTGATATGTGCAGAGATATCATCGATAACGGAACTGATACCAAGGGTGAAAAGGTACGTCCGCACTGGCCGGACGGAGAACTTGCCTATACGATCAAGAGATTCGGGGTAGTCAACAGATACAAACCCGGAGAGGAATTCCCGGCTCTTACACTGAGAAGAACGGCGATAAAGTCTGCAACTGATGAAATACTCTGGATATGGCAGAAAAAATCCAATAATATTCATGACCTGAAGTCACATATCTGGGATGAGTGGGCAGATGAAGACGGTTCTATCGGTAAGGCATACGGATATCAGATGGGTGTGAAGCATCAGTACAAAGAAGGCGAATTCGATATGATCGATCGTGTTATCTGGGACCTGAAGCATAATCCATACAGCAGAAGAATCATGACAAACATCTATAATTTCCAGGATCTTCATGAGATGAATCTTTATCCGTGCGCTTATTCGATGACATTTAATGTTACAAAGAATAAAGAGACAGGAAAACTGGTGCTTAACGGAATCCTCAACCAGCGTTCACAGGATGTGCTTGCGGCAAACAACTGGAATGTAGAACAGTATTCGATACTTCTTATGATGATCGCGCAGGTATGCGATATGGAAGTCGGAGAACTGGTTCATGTGATTGCAGACTGTCATATCTATGACAGACACGTTCCGATCATTGAAGAACTGATAAAGAGAGAACCGCTTCCGGCACCGAAGGTGTGGCTTAATCCTGATGTAAAGGATTTCTATGATTTCACAACAGATGATGTGCATGTAGAAGGATATGAGACACACGAACAGATCAGGGATATCCCGATTGCCATCTGAGCGTTTGGCATGAGCAATGCGGAATCGAGATGAGCATTGCAAAGAAAAGGAGTTACTGATGAAAGAGATAGTAAACGTTAGCAAACAGTGGGGAATCGGAAAGAACGGAGACCTTCTGATCAATATTCCCGGAGATATGAAATTCTTCCGCGAGACTACAAAGGATGCGGTAGTAATAATGGGAAGCACCACGCTGGAAAGCTTTCCGGGGATGGCACCCCTTAAAAACAGAATCAACATAGTACTGATTGACGATCCTGCAAAGATAAAAAAAGAATCTGTTGAGGCGGCAGAGGCGGATAAAAAAGCAGGAAAGAAAACAGAACTTATATTTGTCAGATCAATAGAGGAGGCACTTAAAGCCGCAGAACCGTATCCCGATGAGAACGTATTTGTTATAGGCGGAGCGACCATATACAGAATAATGCTTCCATACTGTGATACCTGCCTTGTAACAATAAATGACTGCAAGGATAAACCGGATGTTTATTATCCGAACCTTGAAGAATCAGGCGAATGGGAAATGACAGAGGAAGGTCCCGAAAATGAATGGGAAGGAATCCATTACAGATTCACTACCTGGAAGAGAAAATAAGCATTTTATATTCCTCAATCTTTTTATAACGGCATATCTATGATTACTATCGGAATTCTGGCACATGTTGACGCCGGGAAAACCACATTATCGGAAAATATATTATTTGACACAGGAAGTATCAGACGGGCAGGCCGCGTAGACAGCGGCGATACCTGTCTGGATACTCATGATATTGAAAGAGCACGCGGTATCACCATATTCTCAAGCAGTGCTTCCTTCAGTGTATCCGGAAGGCAGTTCACGCTGTTAGATACTCCGGGACATACGGATTTTTCTGCGGAAATGGAACGTACACTCTCGGTTCTTGATTATGCCATTCTGGTAGTATCGGCACCGGAGGGAATACAGGGACATACACTTACTCTGTTCCGGCTGCTTGAAAGATATCAGCTTCCCGTATTTATTTTTGTCAACAAGATGGACAGGTATGCGCAGCCCCGGGAAGAAATCATGAACATGCTTTCGTCCGGACTTTCGGGAGACTGTGTTAATTTCTCCGATATGGACTATGAGGGAATTGCCGGATGTGATGAAAAGATGATGGAGGACTATCTCTCAACAGGAAGAATCTCCGAAGAGGACATCATCAGAACAATAGCAGAGCGAAAGCTGTACCCGGTATTCTTCGGATCTGCACTCAGGAATGAAGGTGTGAGCGAACTTCTTGCAGGCATGGCAAAATACATGTCAAACATTGAGTACGGAGATGAATTTGCGGCAAGAGTATATAAAATCACCCACGATGATAAACATAACAGACTTACGCATATGAAAATTGTCGGAGGAAGCCTGAAGGTAAGAGACCGCATAGGAGACGATAAGGTCAGCACCATACAGGAGGGTAACGAGATCTTTGCGGGAGAGTTATGTACCGTTGCAGGGTTATCGGGAACATATCCGGGGCAGGGAATCAATTGTGAAGATGCACCCGTGCCTGCCATCGAACCTGTAATGACATACAGAGTGGTAATCAACGACAACACATCACCGATAGTTCTGATGGACAATCTGGATGAGATAGGAGAGGAGAACCCGGAACTCAGGTTTTCCCGGGATGAAAACAGCAGAGAGATTCATGTTATGGTCATGGGTCTCATACAGCTTGAGATATTAAAAGAGATAGTGAAAGAACGGTTCGGAACCGACATAAGTTTTGACGCCGGAACGATAGTCTATAAAGAGACTCTCTCGGGGATGGCGTACGGAGTAGGACATTTTGAACCGTTAAGACATTATGCTGAAGTCCACTTAGTGATGACTCCGGGAAAAAGAGGAAGCGGAATCACAGTCAGTTCTGATGTCAGTGAAGATGTTCTGGCAAAGAACTGGCAGAGGCTGATAATAACGCATGTCCTTGAAAGAAAACATGCAGGAGTGCTTACCGGAGCCGAACTGACAGATGTTGAGATAACGGTAAAAGGCGGAAGGGCGCATGTCAAGCATACCGAAGGCGGAGATTTCAGACAGGCCACATACCGTGCAATACGTGAGGGTCTGATGGAAGCAATGGCTGAAGGAAAAACAGAATTGCTGGAACCGTATTATAATTTCATCATGACTATGCCGCAGGAATACGTAGGACGTGCCATGAATGATATAGAAGCTATGAAAGGCAAATGCCTGGCTCCCGAGCTGATGAATGATACAGCAACTCTTTACGGATATGCGCCGGTATCAGAACTGTGGGATTATCCGAACGAGCTTAATGCATATACAAGAGGTTTCGGAAGCATTTCCATGAATCTGAAAGGATATGATCTGTGCCATAATCAGGACGAGGTTTTAGGAAATTCATCTTATGATCCGGAGGCGGATCTCAGAAATCCGTCGGGATCGGTATTCTGTTCACACGGAGCGGGAGTATATGTGCCATGGAATGAAGTTAAATCAATGATGCACGTGGAAAGCGTTTTAGGAACAGAACGCGATATAACAGGTGCTCCCGTAACCGCAGTAAGAACAGCCACGGTGGATGAATGGATTTCATCGGAGGAAGTGGATGCCATTCTTAAGCAGGCTAACGGATCCAACAAAAAGAATAAAGTTGCCCGCAGAGCAAAAAAGGTTTATACTTACGAAAACAGCAATTCTGTAAATCATTCAAAACCCCACGTTATTAAACCTGAATATATGCTTGTGGACGGATATAATATCATTTTTGCCTGGCCGGAATTAAAGCAGATGGCAGAAGTGAATGTTGATTCGGCAAGACTGAAGCTTCTTGATATTATCAGCAATTTTGCGGGTTTCAAAGATATAGAAACGGCAGTAGTGTTTGATGCATACCGCCTGGAACATCACAAAACAGAACTCCTTGATTATCACAACATACACGTAGTGTTTACTGCTACGGCAGAAACAGCGGATCATTACATAGAGAGTTTCACTCATCAGAATGCCTCGAAATATGCAATTACGGTTGCGGCATCCGACGGGATAGAACAGATTATCATACGGTCGCAGGAATGCAGACTGCTGACAGCTTCAGGACTTTTAGAAGAAGTCAGAACAGTTAATGAACAGATAAAGGAGATTATCAATGGATCTCTTTGATTACATGAGAGAAGAAAATATGCAGAAGGATGCACCTCTTGCCATGCGCATGAGGCCTGCTTCGCTTGAACAGGTGGTTGGACAGAAGCATATCATAGGCAAAGACAAGCTGCTTTACAGAGCAATAAAGGCCGATAAACTCAGCTCGGTAATATTCTACGGACCTCCGGGAACCGGGAAGACAACTCTTGCGAGAGTAATAGCCAATTCCACAAGTGCGGTGTTCAAGCAGATCAATGCAACCACATCCGGAAAAAAAGATATGGAAGAAGTTACTGCTGCGGCAAAGCAGGATATGGGCATGTACGGAAAACGGACGGTTCTGTTCATAGACGAGATCCATCGTTTTAACAAGGCACAGCAGGACTATCTGTTACCGTTTGTGGAAGACGGAACCATCATTCTTATAGGTGCCACAACGGAGAATCCCTTCTTTGAAGTAAATTCGGCTCTCCTGTCCAGATCAACGATATTCGAACTGAAGCCTCTGTCAAAGGATGACATACTTGAGCTCATTCACAGAGCGGTTTCTGATGAAAAGAACGGTATGGGAGGTTACAATGTCAAGCTTGATGAGGATGCGGCGGAGTTCCTGGCTGATGCGGCAAACGGAGATGCAAGGAATGCAATCAATGCAGTTGAACTCGGAGTGCTGACAACACCGGTGTCAAAAGACGGGAAAATACATTTCGATATGTCAGTTGCATCAGAATGCATTCAGAGACGTCAGCTCAGGTATGATAAAGACGGAAACAATCACTATGATGCGGCCTCGGCACTGATTAAAAGCATGAGGGGCTCGGACCCAGATGCAGCAGTGTATTATGTGGCAAGAATGCTTTATGCCGGAGAAGATGTCAAGTTCATTGCCAGGCGGATAATGATATGTGCAAGCGAGGATGTAGGCAATGCAGATCCTATGGCATTAGTAGTGGCAGTTGCGGCAGCACAGGCAGTCGAAAGAGTCGGAATGCCGGAATCGAGAATTATTCTTTCTCACGCTGCTTCATATGTTGCCTGCGCACCGAAATCCAATTCAGTAGTGATGGCCATAGACGCAGCAGAGGCAGCAGTTGAAAATTCAATTACGGAAACTATACCTGCTCATTTAAGAGATTATCATTACAATGAAGATAATGAGATCGAAAGAATGTCAGGTTATAAATATGCACATGACTATCCTAACCATTATGTAGATCAGCAGTATCTTCCGGACGGAGTAAGAGGGGGATTCTATGTTCCGTCGGATAACGGAAAAGAAAAGGAAATCCGCGAATGGCTGGATTATATCAAAGGTGTGAAGAAAGGTAAGAAAAAATGAGAGAAAAGCTTGCAACTTTATCTTTAGTACAGCTACGTGATCTTGCAAAGGGTGAGAAAATACCCGGCTATGCTTCCATGAAAAAGTCAGAACTTGTGGAGGCACTTGCACTGCGTGCAGAGGCCGCAGGCACCTCCGGAGAAAAGGAAAACACTTCTGATCAGGCCGCTATAGATACTTCGGAAATCAACGGCAGAAAACCTGATCAGGAAAGGAAACCCGATTCTGAAACAGAAGCTGAACAGGTACAGAGTCCGGCATACGGAATACTGGAAGTAATGCAGGACGGTTACGGCTTTATCAGGTGCGAGAATTATCTTCCCGGAGAAAATGATGTTTATGTGGCACCGTCTCAGATTAAAAGATTCAATATGAAGACGGGAGATGTCATCACCGGACTCAAAAGAGCAAAAATGGGAACTGAGAAGTTTTCAGCATTGCTTAATATTAAAGCCATTAACGGAATGAATCCGGATGTAGCTTCGCGCAGACCGAATTTTGAGAACCTGACACCTATATTCCCTCAGGAAAGAATTCATCTTGAAACAAGAACCGGAACTACTACGGCCATGCGTATAGTTGATCTTCTTTCTCCTATCGGTAAAGGACAGCGAGGCATGATAGTTTCTCCGCCGAAGGCAGGAAAGACAACGCTTCTCAAGCAGGTAGCACAGGCAGTCCTGAAAAACAATCCCGACATGGAAATCATCATCCTGCTGATTGATGAAAGACCTGAAGAGGTTACGGATATGAAAGAATCTGTATCAGGACCTCAGGGTGAGGTGATTTATTCAACATTGGACGAACTTCCTGAA
>JAGHSD010000055.1 GCA_018066045.1 Candidatus Darwinimomas equi
CGGAGTGATATATTAAAAAACAATAGATGTCAGTTTTGTCCGTTTTGGAGAAGAATCCTGTCCGAATAACTTCGGAACGTTGTCCGGATAATTCAGGAAGCTTGTCCCAAATAGGCAAGAATAATCACGTGAACATGGTTTTTCCGTGTAACGAGATAAAAAAGACTGCATGGGACGTTCTCAGGAATTTTGATCATGCACTGATACTCAGAGAAGACGATCCGCTTCTTCCGGCTGTATTAGGGGTTTATGAGGCTCAGGGAATCAGAGACGGAGCACCGCAGAACACTATGAAGGGTGAGGCATTCAGAACGGATCTGGCAGCGGCATATCCCGATTGCAGGCTGGTAATTACGAAAGAAACCATGACTGTCGAAGGAATGATAAAGATCGTATATGATCTGCTGAAAGACAAGCTGAACATCGCTAAGATTACTTTTACAAGCGGAGCTAACGCAGCGTGCCAGGAGTACGAAGTATCCGGAACGCTGAACAGATGTCCTCTCTGCGGTATTGCCTTGAACGAGGAGGGCGTTTGTCCGAAGTGCGGATACAGAGCATGAGGTGGACATCATGAAAAACAGATGCATGAGTCAGCTGCGTGTTCTGCTGATTGCAGTGCTGATCAGCGTTATGACATTAGGCGGATGCAGCTTGATGGGAAGAAGCAGTTCCGGAAATAATATATATGATTCGGTAAACAATCTATACAGTTATCAGTATAATTACTCAACAGGGACGGCATTGCTGAATATAATACCGGCGATGATGGTTCAGGATGTATATGATAACTATGATGAGCTGAAAGAGTCCGGAAACGCATTTATTCCGATATCATTAAGAGAGTATGCAGCAATCAATACAGTATATCTGGATTATGACACAGATTGTTCAATTGTATGGAATAAGAATACAGACGATGTGCATATCGAGAAGACAGTGATTGCGGACAGAGAAGATTACAGGCAGAAGCAGCATAAGCAATGAATTATAGATATAATATAGCCATCTCATAATGAGATTAAATTAATAGTTATTGAATGAAGCTACCGGCTTAAATCTTTACAACACACTTCTCGTCATAATTATCAAAGTTGGCATCATGAGAGAAGAGTTTCATATTCTCTGACTTTGACTGGGACAGAAGGATTCGGTCAAATGGATCATGGTTGATAAGTTCTTTGCCTGATTTTACAGTCAGGCTGCGTAGTCCGCATATATGATCCAACGTAATATCAAGAGGAAGAAATCCGGATTTATCACATAATTCCGCGATTTCTTTTTCATTATAAGGACATTTTTCGGGTGATTTTACATTTTTTATCGCAATTTCCCAGACGGATGCAAGACTGTAATATATAGTATTTTTGGGATCGGATATTTCGGCCTTTGCCTTTTTTGAAAGTGCGGGGTCATCAGTAAGTGCCCAGATGATAGCATGTGTGTCCAACAGGATTTTCATTACAGTAATCCCCCGTTCCCTGAGAAGTCATTTTCTATTTCAGTATCTATTCTATTGAATTCTTCCAACGATTTCATTCTGGGTATTATTTTCTTGCCGGCTCCTATGCGGTTATTTGTTTCTGCCTCATATGGAACAAGTCTGGCTACGGGTTTTCCGTTTTTAACTATAACCACATACGGTTCCTGCTTGGAAAGGATTGAAGAAATATATTTGGAAAGATTCGTTTTTGCATCGAAGATACTTGCGGTTTTCATACAGCCTCCTTGCAGAGTAATTAGTTAACTTAGTCAACTATATGTTAATACAGATTATCATGTTTGTCAAGCCTTATGGGTTGTTTATTTAAAGAGGGTACATATCAAAATGAAATAGGACTCAAATATTTTCGTAATATAATTCACTGGAAATTGACATAATATGTAGGCATAAACAGTTGACAAAACTGAATAAGGAATTTATTATATAGGTATCAATTGATACTTCGGAGGGGCGGGTTGGCTGAAGAAACAAAAGTTCGAATTGAAAGTGAGTTAGAAGTAAAAGCGTATATTCAAGATTTGAGATTTGCATTAAATAATGGTGCACAGATAAATTTTCAGGATAGCCGCGTTGTTGATGAAAAACGTGACGAGAAATATACAAATCAATACACTGTAAATAAGCTATTTCCGGACGAAAATCCTGTGGATGCATTAAAAAGAGAATTATTAATGCTATCCGCGGAAGACTATATGCAGACAGTAAAGGATACAAGATTTCCGAAAAGAAGCGAGATGCGTGAGTTTGGAAAGGTCTATAACGGGATAGAAGATGTATATATTAAGATAAGGGTTGAACTGTTGGGTCTGTATGGAAATACAACCACTTTTGTAATGTCGTTTCATTTTGCAGAGAAGGCATTTACTCCTGAAATGTTCCCTTATAAGAAAGTATAGAGAGGTGTTTTCATGGACATGAAGATTATTAAAAGTGAAAAGAGAATTTGCACATGCTGTATGGAAAAACATGAAGTGAAAACCGTTCTTGTTATGGATCATGCTACGTTTAAGAATAGCACAGTTGATTATGAGGCAGTGTATTTTTTCTGTGAATTAGCAAAAGAACTCTACATGGATGAACAGCAGATGCAGGACAACGACATCAGATTAAAGGATGCATATAGAAAAAAGGAAGGACTTTTAACATCAGAACAAATAGGAGAAATTCGAGCAAAGTATGGTATTAGTCAAAGCGATTTATGCCTATTGTTAGGATGGGGTGGTAAAACTATTACAAGATACGAAAGCCACCAAGTGCAGGATAAGGCGCATGATACCATTCTTAAGAAAATAAATCAGGATCCGGAATGGTTTTTGTCTCTTTTAAACGGAGCGAAAGCAAATCTATCAGAAGAGTCTTACCATAAATATTTAGCAGCAGCAACTTCTTTATATGAGGAAGATCAAGATGCTTATCTCAGAAAGGCAATTGAAGCGAGCTATGCAAAGTTTCAGGGAAATCAAATGTTCCATGGCAACACAGGTTTATCATTGGATGAAGTTGTAGAAGTAATTAGATATTTTGCATCATCAATCAAAGTAACAAGTCTTTATAAGGTAAAATTAATGAAACTTATGTGGTATGCAGATGCATTATCTTATAAAAGAAGAGGTTTTGCAATTACAGGATTGGTATATCAAGCACTTCCAATGGGAGCTGTTCCGGTAGGACACAATTCCATAATTGACCTAAAGGATGTTCCTTGTGAAGAAGTTGATATTGGTGAGACAAATGCTTATCATTTCTCTTTGAGTAGGGAACAAACTTTTTCCGAATTATCAGATGAAGAAAAAGATATTTTGGAAGTAGTAATAGAGAAACTTGGAAAGATGAGTAAGAATGAAATAATAAATTTTATGCATAAAGAGCAGGCATATGTTGAAACTGCACCGAGGGATATTATTCAGTTCAAATATGCTGAAAGTTTACAAATCTGAATAAGAAGGAGAACTCTTATATAAGAAAGGTCCTGTTTGAAGGCATTTCGCGATGAATATGCCTGAGAACAGGACCTTTTATCTTTAGTACAAAGTTAACCTTGAAATAACGGTCTGCATCAACTTCTCATCAGCACCTGCAGCGCTGTCTTTCCGTCTTCGCGTACGGCTTCGGCATGCAGGGTGCCGTTTTCTTCGGTTTTCGAGAAGGTGAGAGTATCGCCTTCGAAACATTGATTTTTGAAATGAACTTCTACAATCGGGTAGTTCATTTTTTTCCACTCCTCAACAGAGAACATACCTGCGAAAGCATGGACATAAGCAGCGTTGTTCATATGACCGCCCACATCGATATCTGTTGATCTTATAGTATACCTGCCAAGTTCTTCTCCCTTGAATCCGGGGCGCACATGCGAGAAGTCATCGGTCAGTGCTATATCATCTATCAGATCCAGCCCTTCGGGATAGACTTCTTCAACCTTGTGAAGCCCGCCTGTTTTTGTATCGTATACAGCCCAGAGAGTTTTTCCGGCAATCAGCAGTTCGTTACCGCATGTAATGGTATAATCTCTGAAACACTTAAGTCCTTCCGGATGTTCCGGCCATGTGGTGAGCGTTACCACATCGCTCATGAATGGGCGTCGATAAAATCTGACAATGGTTTTTGCCGTGAGCCAGAACAGATTTCTTGCGGCCATACCCTTGAAACCGACTCCAAGCGCATCTGCAGATTCCGTGGCCAGATCCTGCAGCACTGAGAAAGTATCTGCGACAGACAGATAGCCTGAGTAATCGCATATAGATGGTGTAATTAAAAAATCCTTTTTGAAAACACTGTTAATCATGATAAAGCCTCCTGATATGCATAATTATAGCATATAAGCGACGAGCCAAGTGCGAATTTATTCGCATTTGGCGACCGCAGATGATAACAATCCGTAGGATTGTTATAGCATATATGTTATAATATAATCATGTATTCAGAGTATATAAGCAAATTACCGTTCTGGTCGAAACTGAACAGTGAGGAGCAGATCTTTCTTGCGGAGCATGCCTTCGAGAAAGATTTTGACAGAAACACCGTCATCACCGATGACGATTATTTTTGTCTTGCCATCATGGACGGAAATGTTCAGGTATGTACCATAGGAGATGACGGGCGTGAGGTTTTCCTGACTGAATTCGGAAAAGGAACGTGCGGCGTCATCAATACCTCTATCCTGCTCAAGCAGCTGGAGAGCAATACTATCTCAGTTGCCAGGACTTACAGCGAGCTTTTGCTGATCGACTCACGTTCCTTCCATCATTTAATTGATACTAATATATATGTCCGTTGTTTCTGGTTTGAGACTGTTGCACAGAATCTTCAGGATTCTCTGTCTTCGATTCGTCATGCCATGCTGGTCAGTGTGGACCGCAGGCTGGCTTCTTATCTGATAAGAACAATTGATGAATCAGGAGATATGGTCATCCACTCGACTCAGGAGCAGATCGCTCAAAGGATCAATTCTGTGCGCGAGGTCGTGGCCAGAATGCTTTCCAAGTTTGAGAAGAAAGGTATCCTCTCAACTGACCGCAACCGCATTACCATCCTCAACCCGGAAGTACTTCGGGAGATTGCGCAGAGATGATCTCGTCAACGGTATCATTTTCCTTTCTTGTATTTCTATAGGCTATCAGTGCTATGCTGCCGATCATCACTATAATCATCATCAGTGCTGAACCGGTTACCAGCATATATTTTCCGTCGTACTGTGATACCTGTCTTATCACTATTCCCGTGAATGCCCAGATGCCTACTGCGGAGAATGTCCAGTTTCGTGTAAGTACTGTAACGATGGTCATCAGAGCTCCGGCAAGTACTATGGCTATCATGGCAAATGCTTCGCCTCCCGCTGAAATCAGATTGACTCCGCTCTCAGCCACCTGTACGAAAATGCTTGCGATGGAAGCTACTGTTATCCATGCGGTGTAGATTCCGAAAGCCCACGACATCAGGCGGTCATATCTTACCATTACCATCAGCAGTATGAGATTGATCAGAAGCACCAGTATAATCAGTGTTGCTCCGGTGATCAGTCCGAAATGCCAGCTGAATATCCATCCTATGTTGAGTACGCAGCTTACTGCGAACAGTCCTCCTATGTTATCGGTTATTGTCTTGTTTTCTTCACGTCTGCTTATAAGCTGACGTATCAGGACGAATCCTAAGATGCATATATCACTCCCCTTATCGCGAATGTTATTCCTGCGGGTGTGAATAATGAAGGGTATCTGTCTGATACCTGGCCGGAAGTGTTGCCTCCGAGCGGCAGGGCATTTGCCAGAATGTTAACGGCGACCATTGCTGTAAAAGCAAACAGATTGATCCAGTTATAAAGGCGGGTTGTCCTTAATGACTCTATAAGTCTGTTCATAATCGTCACCTCCCTGTCATTGCAGATGTCAGATTATGGGCAGCACTTGGCCGCGTCTGCGGTCCAGAGACCGTGAATGTTGCAGTATGCGTATACTTCTATGAGCTTCTCTCCTTCGCAGAGTGCGAAGCATGCTTTCGGAGGATCTCCGGCCTTAAGCTCCTTGCGCTGATTTCCGCTGTCGGTGCGGATCGAAATCCACTGGATATAATGATCTGCTGTCATGGGATGCTCAGCCGAGCCTACGGTTACATGTACCTTGTTATCCCTGATCTCGAAAACCGGTACATGCTTTTCCGTTGCTCCGTCTGTTGAACCTGCTTTGAGTTCTGTCATATTCTGTCCGCAGCATACAACCGGTACTCCACTGTCCTCTACTATTGCGACGATATTGCCGCATACATTACATCTTAAAAATCTCTGTGTCATAATATCACCTTCTTTCTGTTTTGTTTTTGTGGCGGTGAGCCGGAAGCTTTTTCTTCCTGACTCACCTGTTTGCTATTGACTGATTGGTTATATCTATGTGAACGAGGATTTTTGTCTTCCTTCGATGGCACTACTATACATCTGCCGAGAGGGTGATTTCTGTGATTAAGTCACGTAAAAAATAAACAATTTATAAAATAAAACTGTGATATTGTGCTATAATTAGCATGTCTACTTATGTAAATACGGGAGACAGTTTTTCGACTGTGTCTCTTGTAATAGATTTCGGAGGAACAGATATGAAGGGAATAGTACTTGCGGGCGGCAGCGGAACCAGACTTTATCCGCTTACCAAAGTTACATCGAAACAGCTTCTGCCGGTTTTTGACAAGCCGATGATTTATTATCCTCTTTCGGTTCTGATGCTGGCGGGCATTAAGGATATACTGATTATATCCACACCGGATGATACTCCGAGATTCAAGGAGCTTTTAGGTGACGGACATAAGTTCGGAATCAATCTTTCCTATAAGGTACAGCCGAGTCCGGACGGACTGGCTCAGGCGTTCATCCTCGGAGAGGAATTCATAGACGGTGATGCATGTGCAATGATACTCGGAGATAATATCTTCCATGGTCACGGCCTCACAAAGCTTGTCCGTTCGGCAGCACAGAAGCAGAGCGGAGCAACGGTGTTCGGATATTATGTGGATGATCCGGAACGTTTCGGTATAGTTGAGTTTGATAAGAGCGGCAAGGCAGTGTCTATCGAAGAAAAGCCGGCAAAGCCGAAGTCAAACTACTGCGTGACCGGATTGTATTTTTACGATAACAAAGTATGCGAGTATGCAAAAGCACTTAAGCCGTCACCGAGAGGAGAGCTGGAGATAACGGATCTTAACCGTGTATATCTTGAGAAGGGTGAACTGGATGTTACGCTTCTGACGAGAGGATTCACATGGCTCGATACCGGTACTCATGAAAGTCTGCTTGATGCTTCCAACTTCGTTTACACGGTTGAAAAACATCAGCACCGCAAGATCGCGTGTCTTGAAGAGGTCGCATATTCCAACGGATGGATAGGCGAGAACGAGATGCTGGATGCATACGAGAAGATGAAGAACAACGAATACGGTCAGTATCTGAAGGATGTTGTTGACGGAAAGTATCTTGACCAGCGGGAGAAATAATAAGGAGAGAATTCGATGAAGATAATCGTAACAGGCGGAGCAGGATTTATAGGCGGAAATTTTGTACTCTATGCGGTCAATCAGTATCCGCAGGATCAGATCATCAACCTGGATGCACTTACATATGCAGGAAATTTAGAAACACTTAAGTCAGTTGAGGATAAACCGAACTACAGGTTCGTGAAGGGCGATATCGCAGACCGTGATTTCATTTTCAGCCTTTTTGAAGAAGAAAAACCGGATGTTGTCATCAACTTCGCTGCGGAGTCACATGTAGACCGTTCCATCACGGATCCGGAGATATTTGTAAGGACTAATGTTGTCGGTACCACGACTCTGCTTGATGCATGCAAGACGTTCGGAATAGGACGTTATCATCAGGTTTCTACGGATGAGGTATACGGAGACCTTCCGCTTGACAGACCCGACCTGCTCTTTACGGAGACGACACCGCTTCATACTTCTTCACCGTATTCAAGTGCGAAGGCATCAGCGGATCTGTTCGTTCAGGCATACCACAGAACATACGGACTTCCGGTAAGTATTTCACGCTGTTCGAATAATTACGGACCGTATCACTTCCCGGAGAAACTGATACCGCTGGTAATATCCCGCGCGCTGAATGATGAGGATATCCCGGTTTACGGTAAAGGAGAAAATGTTCGCGACTGGCTGTATGTTACTGATCACTGCAAGGCCATCGATCTTATCGTTCGCAAGGGACGCGAGGGTGAAGTATATAACATCGGCGGACATAACGAAAAGACAAATCTTGAAGTGGTTAAGACCATCCTTAAGACTCTCGGCAAACCGGAAAGTCTGATCAGATATGTGACGGACCGTCCGGGACATGACCTCAGATATGCTATGGATCCGACCAAGATATGCACCGAACTCGGATGGGAGCCGGAGCATACCTTTGAGACCGGAATCAGGGAGACAGTTGACTGGTATCTGAACAACAGGGAGTGGTGGCAGAACATCATATCGGGAGAGTATCAGAACTATTTCACAAAACAGTATAAGATGTGAGGACTCGAATATCATGAAGGTTTTTATTACAGGAGCAAGAGGCCAGTTGGGAACAGATCTGATGAAGGAATGTGCAGAGCGCGGCATAGAGACTGTCGGTGTGGATATTCAGGAGATGGACATCACCGATAAGGATTCCGTGAATCGTGTCATGCATGAGCTTGCGCCTTTTGATGCGGTGATTCACTGCGCAGCACATACGGCTGTAGACCGTGCGGAAGACGAGCCTGAACTGGTTCATAAGATAAACGGTGTCGGGACGCAGAACATCGCTGACGTATGCGCCGAGATGAATGTGCCTATGATGTATATTTCCACGGATTATGTATTTGACGGGGAAGGCACGGAACCGTGGCAGCCGGATAATTTAGACAGGAGACCGTTAAATGTTTACGGCCAGGCAAAGTATGAAGGAGAATTAGCTGTTGAAAATACAGTGAAGGATTATTTCATAGTAAGAATATCATGGGTATTCGGACTTCACGGGAATAACTTCATTAAAACCATGCTTCGTCTCGGGAAGGAACGCGGAGCGGTTTCTGTAGTAAATGATCAGATAGGATCACCAACATATACACCGGATCTTGCAAGACTTTTAGTGGATATGATACAGACTGATAAATACGGAAGATATCATGCAACAAACGAAGGAATCATCTCATGGTATGATTTTGCAAAGGAGATCTTCCGGCAGGCAGGAATGGACGTGGCAGTTACACCGGTAAGTTCCGAAGCATTCCCGGCAAAGGCAAAACGTCCGCATAATTCACGTATGGATAAATCAAAGTTAGACTCGGCCGGCTTCAGACGCCTGCCCGCCTGGCAGGATGCGCTCTCCCGCTATCTGAGAGAGCTGAAAGAGGAAGGCGGCGAAGATGCCGCATTAAAGAGGTATTTATGAACTTACTGCTTACAGCGATAGGATCGTTTTCATGCGATGTGGCAATCAGGAATTGTCACAGACTTGACATGCGTGTAGTGGGATGTGATATCTATCCTATAGAGTGGATAGCGCAGTCGCTTGATGTCGATGTTTTCTATCAGGTTGCAAAGGCTGTGGATGAAGAGAATTATATATCGCAGATACTTGATATTATCAGACAGGAAGAGATCGATCTGCTGCTTCCGTCAACGGATGCAGAGGTTGATGTGCTGAATAAACACAGGGATGAACTGAAAGAAGCGGGAGCGAAACTCTGCATCAGCGGAGCAAGAACTATATCCACCTGCAGAGACAAGATGAAGTTTGCGGAAACTGTCGGAAAGTATGCCATCAGAAGCAGACTCGTATGTGAAGAACCTGATCCGGAATTTCCTGTTGTGACAAAACCTGTTAACGGAAGAAGCAGCATCGGCATGCAGCGGATATACGACAGGGAGCATTACGAGCTGGTTCCGAAGGATTATATGGTTCAGCCGCTGATTGAAGGCGATGTCATAACTGTAGATGTGGTGCGTCATCCGAAGTCCGGTTATACGGAAGTACTGGCCCGCTGTGAACTGCTTCGTACACTTTCAGGAGCAGGAACATCTGTAAAGATAATCCGCGATCCTGAATTAGAAGCTATATGCAAAGACATCGCGGAGGAACTTCACATAACAGGCTGTGTATGTTTTGAATTCATTAAGGACGAGGACGGCAATTATCACATGCTGGAATGCAATCCGAGACTGAGCGGAGGCGTAGCATTCTCCTGCCTCGCCGGGTATGACTTTATCAAAGCTCACTTTGACTGCTTTACTGCAGATGATATAGAAGTGAAAGAAGATATTCCGGAGATGTATATTGCCAGAAAATATCAGGAATATATAGTATAAAAAAAGAAGCAAAGAAGTATCAGCTTTTTTGCTTCTTTTTATTTTTAATATCATTGCGGAAGTTTTCGACTTCCACAGCCTTCTCATGACTGACCATCTTGATGGTCTTGACCAGATAAACCTCCCCCGCATCATTGTGCTTTACACGAAGCTTACCCTTTAATAATCCATGTTCCGGACAGTAGGCTATACAGTGATACTGTTTCTGATTATTGGTGAACCAGTTGATGGTCTTCCTGACGGGACGCTGGCATTTGCAGCAAAGCATTTCCTTGGACACCGGATCTTTCATCGCACTTTCCTTACTCGGATAAACGCGAGATACATACTTGAAGTAATCCGGGAAGACCAGATATATCTCATCTTCCTTACATTGGGGAAGACGGGTATAATCCAAAGACATGTAAGGTCTTAACCTGCGCATGTCGATTCTCTGCATTACCTGCGCGGTGTAAAGCGCATCATTCAGCGCACTGTGGAATCCGCCGTCGTCAATAACCTCCATCTCATCCACTGCCCGGTCAAGAGGCGCCATGGTTTTGTGATGTCCTTCTGTGTGCAGTGTGTAGAGTTTCTGGAGATCATAATACAGCAGCGGGAAAGGAAGAGGATTCTTTACTTTGAAATAATCCATGTTTTTCTCAAGCTGTGCCAGATCCATCTCTCCCCAGGTACAGAAAATAGGCTGTTCGCCATTCTTATAGCACCAGTCAAAGAAATCGCCGGCTGCTTCCGCGAAAGTCAGTCCGTTCTCACGCAGTTCCTGTATACCTAAGTTAACCACTTCAAGAACCCTGTAATGAAGTTTTTCATAAACGACCGGCCTGATAACACGGCGAAACGTAGATATCTTACTGAAATTCTCGTCAAGCTTTACCGCTCCGATTTCAATTATCTCGAAAGGAAGTCCGGGAACCGACCCTTCCCTGCCGTTTGCACTCTGATTCCATTCCAGGTCGAAAACAATGTAAGTTTGCATACCCGATGATTATAGCATATAATAGATGCAATATGAAATGGTTTAGAAAATTAGAATTTAAATTCGGTACCCGCGCGATACCGAATCTTATGATGTACTTATGTATCATCTACACGGTAGGCTGGGTGATCTCTCTTATGATGCCGGGATTCTATTACGAATATCTGTCGCTGAATGTTCCGGCCATACTGCACGGACAGATATGGAGGATAATCACATGGCTTGCCTATCCGCCCAGCAACAGCCTGCTGTTCGGGCTGATAATGATATATGTGTACTGGACCATCGGACGGACGCTTGAGATGCTCTGGGGATCGTTCCAGTTCAATGTATTCATCTTCATGGGAATCATAATTCATGTGATAGGGGCATTTGTGGTAAATGCAGTCGTCGGGCCGTATGTGAGCATGCTTTCTCCGATTACTCCGATAAACTTCAGCCTGTCGATAATGCTGGCGTTTATGGCAAGTTTTCCGGATGCAAGATTTCTTCTTTTCTATGTGATTCCCGTAAAGGCCAAATACCTGGGCATCTTCTATATTGCGATGACAGTAATGAATTTTATCCAGGGCGGACCGGGAACCAAGGCCGAAATAATACTTTCACTGATAAATGTTGTACTCTTCCTTATCATAACAGGAAGAGCACAGGGATTTGTTAACAGTGTAAAAAACAAAAGAAACAGGAATGGGTTTACGTAATGGCAAAGATTAAAACAATAACTTCAAAAAAGGAACTGATTAAAAAAGACGAGTTTTCTTTTATGCAGTGGCTGACATCGGCGTGGATTCTTGCGATGCTCGCGTTTATGCCGATATATACTCATAATGCATACGGAGATGTTCTGACAACCAAGTACGCGGTTTGTCTTATTGCAGACGGTATTCTTATAGCAGGATTTGTTATCTGGGCTCTTGTTGCGGGAAGACCGGCAAAATACCTGAAGCAGATGAAATCCTACGCCGATCCAGAGACCGGCAAATGGTTCTGGAACTGGTTCAAGGCATCATTCAGCATACTTGATATTTTCATGCTGGCATTTCTACTGATTGTCATCATTTCCACGCTTCAGGCAAGCCCGTATATGTATCAGGCATTTTTCGGAAACGAAGGAAGATGGCATGGGGCATTGATATTTATATTGTATGCTGTTACCTACTTCATAATTTCAAGATATTATAAATTCCATAAATGGCATATAGTGCTGTTCATGCTGGTATTCCTGTTCATGTGCGTGTGGGCTATCACGGATTATTTCATGCTGGACATATACAACTTCAAGGTTGGAATAGCTGAGGAACATTACAGCATTTTCGTATCATCTATCGGAAACATAGATACATTCACGGCTGTTGCCATGATACCGTTTGCATTCGCGGGAACAGTATTTCTTATGAATGAGGAAACTCCGTGGAAGAATGTATTCTATTGGGTGTGTTCATTTGTTTCCATGATATCAATGATAACCTCTTCGGCGGATAATGCATATCTTTCATTTGCTGCATTCTTTATATTCGTGCCGTTCTTTGCATTTAAGACAAGACACGGAATCAGAAGATATCTGGTGATGCTGGCATCATTTGTAACGGCATTGCAGCTGGTAGTCACGTGGAATACAAAATACGCAGGAGACGTAGTTACGGCAACAGGCGTTGTTTCTGTTCTTGAAAAAATTCCGCAGCTGAAATATGTGATGATAGCGCTTTGGATTGTAGTAATACTTGTGTATATATATGATCTTGTTATCAAGAAGGTGAGTATAACCACGCCGGCACCGAAGATATTCCGTATGATATGGCTGATAATTGTTATTGCAGGTTTTGGTGGACTTATCGCTTTGCTTGTAATGGCAAATAAAGCTGAGCCTTATATACCGGCTGTACTTGAACCGGCGAGAGAATATCTGGAATTAACTGATTCCTGGGGAATGTGGAGAATGCTGGTTTGGAAAAAGATGATGGAGTTATATCAGAATTTCCCGTTCATTCATAAGATATTCGGATCAGGACCTGAGACGGCGGGAATCTATATTTATAATAATTTCTTTGAAGAACTGGCTAAGGAAACCGGTCAGATGTATGATTCTCCGCATAACGAGCTGTTCCAGATGCTCTTTAATCTGGGACCGTTGGGCCTGATTTCATATCTGGGAATCTATATCAGTCCGACGATTATGTCCACACAGAAGAGGCAGAAGAAGTGGTATCCGGTTATCGTAGCGATTGCCATGGTATGCATATGCCATCTGGCTGAATGCTGGGTTAATATCATGGTTCCGATGGATATTCCGGTGCTGTTCGCATTGTTGGCTGTTGCAGGAAATCTGTATCACAGACATGTAGGAGAGGTGCAGTACAAATGAAAATCATCATAGCCGGTTGCGGCAAAGTAGGAACGACTATAGTTGAACAGTTAAGTGCTGAGGGTCATGAGATAGCACTTATAGATCGCAGTATCGATGTCATCAACAATATGGCCAATAGTTATGATGTCATGGGTGTTGTGGGAAATGCTGCCAGCATTTCCATACAGAAAGAGGCAGGAGTTGAAACTGCCGATATCCTGATTGCGGTAACTGATTCCGATGAGATCAACATGCTTTGCTGTCTGGTTGCGAAGAAGGCAGGTAACTGCAGGACTATCGCAAGAGTACGAAACCCGATATATCATTCGGAGATTTCGTTCATTAAAGAGGAACTGGGTCTTTCAATGGCCATCAATCCGGAACAGGCAGCAGCACGTGAAATCTCCAGAATACTCCGCTCTCCGAATGCGATAAACATCGAATCATTTGCAAGAGGACGCATCGAGCTTACTGAATTTATTATCCCGGACGGAAATGTTCTTGACGGAATGAGTCTTATTGATGTCCGTAAGAAAGTTCAGTCCGATCTTATCATCTGTGCCGTTGAGCGCGGCGACGAGGTTTTCATCCCTAACGGTTCTTTCGTGCTTAAGAGTCAGGATATAGTAAACTTTGTTGCTTCGCCGAAGGACAGTAAGAACTTCTTCAAAGCAATTGATATGGATTCTCAGAAGATCGAGAATGTCATGATAATCGGAGGAGGTACTATATCATATTACCTTACGAGGATACTCACAATGCTGGGCATGAAAGTCAAGGTAATCGATAAGGATAAAGAACGATGCGAAAAGATGGCGGAACTTGACGCCACTGTTATATGCGGAGATGCAACAAATCAGGAACTTCTGGTCGAAGAAGGTGTAAAGGATGTTGATGCATTTATATCTCTTACCGGTTTTGACGAGGCGAATATATTCTTCTCTCTTACGGCACGGACGCTGAACAGCAAGGCAAAATTAGTTACCAAGTCGAATCATATTTCATTTGTTTCTATGATAGGAAAGCTGAACTTAGGAACTATGATTTATCCGAAGTACATGACAGCTGAATCTATCGTGCGTTATGTAAGGGCTATGCAGAACGGTGTCGGAAGTAATGTAGAGACTTTATATAAGATTATCAAAAACAAAGTTGAGGCACTTGAATTTATCATCAAGGAAGATTCACCTGTCAGAGATATGCCGCTGAAGGATATGCCGATTAAAAACGGCATTCTGGTCGCCGCAATCAGCCGCAGGGACGGAATCATCTATCCGAACGGTTCTACCGAAATGAAGGTTGGCGACAGAGTGGTTTTAGTTACTACGGAAACGGGAATAACGGATATTAAGGATATATTGGATATATGAATTACACAGCGATAAGAAGAACACTTGGAATAATACTTAAGTTCGAAGCAGTATTCCTGCTGCTTCCGTGTATTACTTCGCTGGTTTACGCGGAGAGTCAGGGCGTATGGTTCCTGATAGTTGCCGTATGCAGTTTTATCATCGGACAGCTTATTTCAATAAAGAGTAAGGATTCCAATTTCTTCGCAAAGGAAGGCTTCATCATGGTTGCGCTCAGCTGGATAGTTATGTCGCTGGTGGGCGCGCTGCCGTTTACGCTTTGCGGGGATATACCGAACTATATAGATGCATTTTTCGAAACAGTATCAGGTTTTACGACTACAGGTGCAAGTATACTTACTGATGTGGAAGCACTCAGCCATACCTCGCTTATCTGGAGAAGCTTTACTCACTGGATCGGCGGTATGGGTGTGTTTGTATTTATCCTGGCCATTCTTCCTACCAACGGGGGATACAATATGCATCTTATGCGTGCAGAGAGCCCGGGACCTTCAGTAGGCAAGTTAGTGCCGAGACTTAAGGATACAGCAAAGATTCTTTACATGCTGTATTTCGCACTTACGGTTCTTCAGATAATCTGTCTGCTTATCGCACGTATGCCGTTGTTTGACACACTGTGCACAGCATTCGGAACTGCAGGCACCGGAGGATTCGGAATCAAGAACGACAGCTTCGCGGGATACTCGGTTGCCATTCAGGTCATCACGGCTGTGTTTATGATTCTTTTCGGAGTCAACTTTAACGCATATTTCTTCCTGACGAGCAAAAACAATAAGAAGCTTGCTTTTCAGATGGAAGAAGTAAGAGTATATTTCGGAATCATTGCAGTGGCTGTTATTCTGATTACGGTTAATATATTAAGCATGTGCAGCGGATTGGGAGATGCGCTGAACAAGGCTTTCTTCCAGGTCGGATCCATCATAACCACGACCGGTTTTGCCACGGCGGATTTTAATCTGTGGCCCGAGCTGTCCAGGACTATACTTGTTGTTCTTATGTTCTGCGGTGCATGTGCGGGAAGTACCGGAGGCGGAATCAAGGTCAGCCGTATAGTTATCATGCTTAAGAGTGTAAAGACCGAGATACAGAAGTATATTCATCCGCGTTCGGTAAACAGAGTTAAGATGGACGGCAAGCCGGTGGAGGAAGAGACACGCAGAGGAGTAAGCGTTTATCTGCTGGCATACGCCGCAATATTCATCTTCTCTATTCTGATAATATCAGTCGATAATTTCGATTTCACAACCAATTTCACAGCGGTTACGGCAACATTTAACAATATAGGACCCGGACTCGGCGTGGTAGGACCCGCGGGGAATTATGCGGGATACAGCTGGCTGTCAAAACTGGTTCTTATTATAGATATGCTTGCCGGAAGACTTGAGCTTTATCCGATCCTGATTCTGTTCGCTCCGTCTGTATGGAGGAAAAAAGGATGAGACTGAGACACATAAAGGGATGCGAAGAGTTCGTGAACAATCACAGACTCACAATCACAGACCCGGAATCGATGAAGGGGAAGTGGAAACATCCGCTCCATGTTGAAATCGGAATGGGCAAGGGCCGCTTTATACGTGAGATGGCGAAGCTGAATCCGGATGTGTATTACATCGGAATCGAAAGATACGAGAGCGTGATTCAGAAAGCTATCGAGCGCAAGGAGAAGGACGAAGCAGAAGGAATAGAGAGCAACAACCTGAACTTTATCTGCATGGATGCCGAGAAATTAGAGGATGATTTTGCGCCGGGGGAGATCGATAAGATATATCTGAATTTTTCCGATCCGTGGCCGAAGGCAAGGCATGAGCACAGGAGGCTGACCTCGCCGAAGTTTATGAAGATATATGACAGGGTTCTGGCAAAGGACGGCACTGTTGAGTTCAAGACAGATAACGAGGCGCTGTTCGATTATTCGCTGGAGTCGATACCTGCGTCCGGGTGGGAACTTGTGTATGTCACGCGTGATCTGCATGCGGAGGATGTGCCGAATGTAATGACTGAATATGAGGAGAAATTCTCGTCAAAGGGCAACCCGATTTATAAGCTTGTCGCACGGCGATAATTTAACAATTCTTATTGACAATCAATTCACTTTGCGATATTATATCAAAGTCGCGTAGCGAAGCGCCTTTAGCTCAGTTGGTAGAGCACCTGACTCTTAATCAGGTTGTCCAGGGTTCGAGCCCCTGAAGGCGCACTGAAGGTTCTGGTTTTGCTGACTGCGAGCAGCGGGGTCGGGACTTTTTTCTTGCAAAAAAAGAGGCGGGCCGGAAGTGATATATTCTTCTGACTCGCCTATTTATTCTTATAGGTCCGCTCAGCCCGGTCCGTTGGTCTTGCCCTCAACCAGACCGTTGGTGGTTGTTGAAGGATTATTCGGAGTGCCCGGATTGGATACGACAGTAGCCGATGAACCGCTTGAGGAACCGCCTGATCCGGTTCCGGCTCCGCTTACTGCAGGACCACTGCTGACATAATCAGGAGTGCCTGATGATGCGGTTCCGCCGCCCGTTGTTCCTGTCACACCCGCAACAGGTCCTGATACTATTGAAGAACCGCTTGACGTACCGGTCGGTGAAGTGGCAGCAGCATCAGTCATCGATCCGCTTACACCGCCTGAAACTGCAGGAGATGAATTAGCCTTGTTTGTATCATAGTCCGACGGCTTGGTAGACGACTTCTGAGTCATATGTCCCGAGTTGTCGAACAGGTAGTAAACATTATCAATCAGCTTCCATCCCTTAACGGCCATCTTTCCTGTTTCCGGATCCATGTAATAGTTGTTGGTTCCGTCAGAAAGCCATCCCGTCTTCATAACGCCGTTTGAGTCGAAGTAATAATATTCACCCTTGATGAGCTGCCATCCGGTAAGAAGAGCTCCGTCCGCTGCGAAGTAATACCAGTTCTTGTCAACCTTGTACCACTGGTCGAGAGCACAGCGTCCGTCAGCCTTGAAATAATACCACTTGTTATCCATCTGCCTCCAGCCGACAGTCATGGCACCGTTGCTGCGCATATAATAGAAGTTATCGCCGATCTTCATCCAGCTGTTCTGAACTAAAACGCCGTTGTCTAAGTTATAGTACCAGTCCTTGTCAACCTTTACCCAGCCTACGTTCATGACACCGTTGGATTTGAAGTAATACCAGGCATCGCCGATTTTCTTCCAGCCGATAGTCATCTTGCCGGTTTCAGTGTCCATGTAGTAGTAGCCGTCCGTCGTCTGAATCCAGCCCTTATGCAGAGATCCGTCCGTATCATAATATACGTAGGATTTATCCTGCTTTACCCATCCGGTTGTCGCAAATGCGCAGAAAACCGATGATAATGCGAGGATACCGCTTATCAAAGCGATGGCAAATCCACGAAACAGATGAGATTTTTTCATCATTTCCCTCCTAAAGAACAACATATAGTGCAGTTTTTATAAAAATATACAT
>JAGHSD010000020.1 GCA_018066045.1 Candidatus Darwinimomas equi
ATGGTCTGCTGAGGCCTTTAGGTCAACATTTTTCTTCGTTTTATTCCATTTTTATTGAAATATTTATGGCAGAAAGAAAACCAGGCTTAGAAATCGCTTTCTAAAACCTGGTTTGTCTTCAGTCTGACTGCCCGGTTAAGCAATTAACCGGGCAGTTATTATTTGCTTTTCATTCTGAATCATCAGAATCTTTTTTCGGCCACTGAAGTTCGTCGCCGGTAAATTCGCCTTCAGGTCTGTGTGACTTGAGAGTCAGGCAGACAAGAGCACCAAGAGCCGCAATTACGACAAGGGTCCAGATGGCAGCGGTCACGGTTGCCTTGCCTGCTATGAAGCCCATGGCAGCGGGTACAAGTATTCCTCCGACTCCGCTTGCAGCAGCCATAAGACCGACAGCGGCTCCGGAATTACCCTTTGAGTTCGAAGCGGCAAGCGCATTGATGGTGCACCAGGTAGGTCCGTATGCGAAACCTACGAGTCCGCTGACGATGATTGCCGATGTTGGATTTTTTACAAATGTAAGCAGTGCCATGAATATAGATGCTGCAGCAAAACATATCTTGAGAGATCTGACAGCATTGTATTCAACGAAGCTGAAAAGCAGCCTTGATATAGCCATACCGACCCAGAATGCTGAGAGGGTCATGGCACTGGTCGAACTGCTGCTGAATTTATGGTCAATGAATGAGTCGATGAAATTGCCGTAGCCCATTTCCATTCCGATGATACAGAACATTGCGATGGCAAGGATGATAATTATCGGCTTAATGAAAGCATTCTTTTTGTCTTTCGATTCTCCTTCAGCTGACTTTTCAACTGCCTGCTTTTTCGGATTCTGAGGAAACCGTACCAGCAGTAAAACAAGACTCATGATGATGAAAAAGAAGATACTGATAAAGAATATGAAATTCCAACCTGTATTGAAACGGGAACTGCAGAATTCAAGAACAATAGGTCCGGCTGCGGCTCCCAAAGAGAACATAAACTGCGACATGTTTATATACTGCATACCCTTGTTTTCGTCCAGATCAGCAAGAACTGCGGTTGCCACATTTTCAGAAACCGTGCTTCCGGTTTTATAAACCAGTGTTCCGATGATATACATTATCAGGCCTGCTGCATTGCCGCATATGATGCATCCTACTGCAAATATCACGATAAATCCGATAACAACGGGCTTTTTTCCTATTTTATCTGCTACCATTCCCATCAAAAAAGGCATAAACAATGGCGGTATCTGCTGAAGGGCAGCAAGCAGACCGATTCCTTCGGTTCCGATATTGAAAAGACTCGTAATATCTGCAATTACAAGCTGTATTCCTCCTCGATTAACTCCTATGAAGAACAGATATATGCTGATAGCGATAACTACGATCAGTTCCTGCCTTTTGCTCAGTGTTTTTCTTTCCATAATTGTAAATCCCCGTATGTATGTATTAACAATCTAAGAGTCGTTGCTTACTCTGCTGAATGATAATTGATGAAATATATTGCTGTCAAGTGTTATAATGCACAATATGTGTGAACAAATAATTTTTTGGAGATAATACAAATGGCTAATATCAAAGATGTTGCGAAACTGGCAGGCGTGTCAGTATCTACAGTATCGAATATTATCAATGGCAAGACATCGGTTTCTGCAGACTTATATCAGAGAGTCACAAAAGCAATGCAGGAGCTGAATTATCACCCCAATATGCTTGCTATGAACCTGAAAAAGAGCAAGGTTAATTTTATCGGAATAATAATTAATCAGATGACGGGGCATTACAATCAGATACTTGAAGGCATATACAGAGAAATAGATAAGCAGAAAAGCCAGCCCATCGTAAAAATAGTAAACGGGTGTATTGCAGAGAAAGAAGCTATAGATACTCTTATGAGACTTGGGGTAACCGGTATTATTGTTATCTCATCAAATCTTGATGATGAATTACTTGATATCTATAAAGATACAAGAGTACCGATAGTTTTTGCCGATTTTTTCCCGGATAATGCTGATATGAATGCGGTATGCTTTGATAACAGAAAAATAGTATATGAGCTCACAGAGCAATTGAAAAAGAAGAATGATAATATTGCACTGATTGTCGGAAATCATTTTCTTGGGTCGGAACAGGACTGTATTGACGTGTTTATTTCGGCCGGTGGTAAATCTGAGAATATACTTGAGATTAATCTGGATAAAGAAAGATCGTATTCCGAAATAATGAATTTTGTTGAGAGTATGCCGGAACATCCCAAATACTATATTGTTACAAATGAGTATGCCGGAACGAATCTTAAAGATATCTGCGAATTAATTCATGTAGATGATTATCAGATATATGCGCTCAGCGGAGATAACTGGTATACAGACAACGCAGGAAAGCTGATTTATGTCGCAAGAGATGCAATCCTCTGCGGAATTGAAGCAGTGAAACTGCTTATTGCGAATATTGAGGATTCTGTTACATTTGATACACAGAAGGTAGTGGTAGGATATTTCGGAGACATTAAAGGTTTGATAAAAAAAGAAGAACCGGTTTGCAATACTGAGAAGAAACATAAAACAATAAAACTTCTTATGCTGGAATCCCGGGTGAGTGGAGCAGTTCAGAAGCTCTGCAGTGATTTTACCGGGAGAACAGGTATCGATATATCTATACATACCGGATCACAGCAGGAATTGAAGAGGATTATCCTTGAAAATGCAAGAAAGAAAGATGGTGAATATGACATTATTATGGCGGACCTTCAATGGTCATCGCAGCTGAGAGAGGAAAAAGTATTCCGTAAACTCAATGATCTTGTGGATTTGTCAGAAATCAGTGCAAGGTATATTCATGATTTCAGAAATTTTTTGCTTGAATCATCGGATGATGTTTATGCATTGCCGGTATTGATTGGTTCTCAGCTTCTTATATATAAATCGGATGTTTTTGATGATGCCTATATGAAGAAGAAATATTATCAACAGTGCGGAATACCTCTTTGCCCTCCTCAGAACTGGAATGAATACAATCTGGTGGCACGTTTCTTTACAAAAAAATACAATCCGGATTCGCCGGTCTCTTACGGAACCTGTTTGCTCGGAAACAATGAAGAAGGAATGATGGCCGAATTTCTGCCGAGATTCTGGTCATTTGGAGGAAAAACAGGAGAAAACGGAAAAATAAATATTGATTCTGTGGCGGGAATCAAAACGGTAAAGAATCTTTGCGAAGCATATAAATATTCGTATCCTGAGTGCAGAAACTATCTGGAGGATGAGCAGATAGACAGATTCCTTCATGATGATATTGCAATGATATCAACATATAATGTTCATCTTCCGAAGGAATTGGATTATTCGGAGCAGAAAATTAATTTCTCCAGTCTTCCAGGAAAAGCATCAGTTGTAGGCGGTTGGCTGATAGGAATAAATGCATACTCTGAGAAGGTAGAAGAGAGTGTAAAATTTCTCGAATGGGAATTGAGTAACAGAATATCTATCAGAAGTTCTCTGTTCGGGCAGGTAAGTCCTTTCAAAAAAGTATTCTATGACAGTGAATTGCTGAAACTCTATCCATGGATGGATGTCGTAAATATGAGAAAGGTAGAGCCCAGGAGAAAAGAACTGATTCAGGGAGACAGTATTATTGACAGACATCCGGAAGGAATGGATAAAGGAATAGAAGCAATAATAACGGAATTAATCTGGGGCGCTATAAAAGGAACAATAAGTCCGGAAGAAGCAGTTAAATATGCGGCAGATCAGCTGGAAAACGTATAATAATCGGGTTAATCAGTTTAACAGAATAAAGTGAAATAATAGCAATAAGCTCTCACTCAGAATGTGGGAGCTTAATTTAAATCGTTTTCGTGTACCGATACATCAATCGATTTCTTAAATTTTGTTTGGTAATATTGACTCTGTTTTTAGACGAATATAAACTGAAGCTATGCAATATGACGGAATCTGGATTTTCACTCTGAAAGGAGAAATCTGATGATAGGAATCAAACCAAGACTTGGCGTGGTATCGATGGTTCTGCCCGGTTATTACATGGGCGAGGAAATGTGCGAGGACAAGAATAAAGAAGCAATAAAAATGCTTAAAAAATCAGGCTATGACGTAGTTGCGGCACCGTGTGCCTACTCTCCGGATGATTGCCGTAAAGCGGGCGAGATGCTGCTGAAAAAAGATGTTGACTGCTTGTTTGTATTTCTGGCAACTTTTGTAGCTGATTATTTTGTAACAGAACTTGTAAAAGCATGTGACAGGCCTGTTTTTCTATGGGCTTTGGACAGGCAGGTTGATTGCATAACAATGGTTTGCGAACCGCTGATTACGGCATCCCTTAAAAACCTTAAAAAAGACTGCTGTGTAGTATCGGGCGAGTTATACGATGAGTTCTGCGTTGAGAAATTATACAACTATTCAAAGGCAGCAATGCTTAAAAATCAGCTGAGGAAATCAAAATTCGGTTATAGTGACGGAAAACCTGAGATCATGTACAGCATGGCGGCTAACGAGTATCTGTTAGATCAGAAACTCGGTGTAACCATTGTAAATATGCCGGTTGAAGATTTTTATAAAGAAGCAGAAACGATAGACCCGAAAGAGATAAAGAAATTCTGGAACGGAATGAAAGGCGATTTCGGATGCGTAGATCTCAGAGAGGGAGACGGTGAATTGTCCATAAGATACTATCTGGCAGCTAAATCTCAGGTGGTTAAGAAGGGACTGAAAGGTTATTCATTGAATTGCTTCCCGAATCTTAAAGCTCAGATTTGCCTTCCGATAGCCATGTTAAATGATGAGCTTATCGGTGCAGGCTGTGAAGGAGATCTGCATTCAACAATTCTTATGACATCTGTAGGCATGCTTACCGGAAAGGCAGCATTTAACGGGGATTTCCTTCAGCTTAACAGGGAGCAGAATGTAGTAACCTTCTCGCACTGCGGAGCGGGGGCATTGACTCTTGCAGGATGCAGAAAAAATATAAGCCTTATGAAGTCCCAGGAGACAGAAGACGGACTGGGAGTATTCTACAAGACTCAGATGCCGGGCAGGGTTACGCTGGTTAATCTCATGAACGGCGGTGATCATCTCAGACTGTCTGTTATGTGCGAAGAGACAGTGGAAGATCCATCAGGGTATTGCGGAAATCCATTGGCATTGAAGTTTAAAGATGGAGATGTACGTACTTTACCGGATGTTCTTGCACAGGCAGGAACGGGACATCACTGGACAGGTATGACAGGAGACTGGGTTGAGACATTCAGATTATTCGCAAGAATGACCGGGATTCAGTTCAACCATATCAAACCGGAATAAACCGGAAAATACTTTTGTAAAGTTCAGTTCAAAAGAACTTTTAATACAATCAATTAGCAAACAAAAAATGTAGGAGGAAACAATTATGGCTGTAAATGATTTTCGTACAGACACAACCGGTCGCGATGGCTATATCCAGTCATTCGAGACAACAAACGGAGGCAAGAGCGGTGACCTTATTTCAAAGAGACTTGAGCTCGGCGGACTTAAGGTAGGTCTCCTTGCAACAGGATATTTCGAGTTCTTCAGGATGTATGAAGGCCTTGGAGATCTTGTAAAGAGAAATATGGATCATATCGCAGACTGCATTAGCCCATATTGCGATCTCGTATATCCGGGATTCATCCAGACACTTGATGAGTCAAATGATGCAGGAATGCTTTTCGCAAAAGAGAACGTTGATTGTATCATCATCGCAGAAGGTACATATACGACAGATTATCTGGTACATCAGGCACTTCTTCATGTTCAGAAGAGTGTACCGGTACTTCTTTTCGCATCACAGGAAAGACCGAACATCAACTGGGAAGAGGGATATGCAGGAGCATGCCGTAACTCAGGACCTATGGGTATAGTACAGGTAGGCTGCGGACTTCATAAGATGGAAAGATTCATGCCTTACGAAGTAGTAGTAGGCTGTGTTGATGATCCGGAAGTACTTGATGATCTCAAGTGCTGGTTAAAGGTTCAGAAGACTATCAGAGATCTTCATTACTGGAATATCGGTCTTATCGGACATATCTTCCGTGGAATGTATGACTTCCAGTATGACAAGACTGACATCACTGGTAAACTTGGTCCGCATATCATGGACGTTGATATCAAGCATCTCAGAACATGCTTTGATGAGCTTGCAGATGATGATCCGAGAATCGTTGAGATGGTTAAGGATGCAAAGGAGAAATACGAAATCATCGACGGACTTCAGGATTCAGATCTTCAGAGAGCAGCTAAGCTTGGCGTAGCACTCAGCATGGTAATCGAGAGATATAAACTTGATGGACTTGCACTTTTAGGACAGCATTTCATCGAGCCTGAATTCAAGACAACAACATATCTTGGACTTGCAAACATTCTTGAGAAGGATGAAGCAATCGCAGTTACAGAAGGCGATGTACTCGGACTTATCATCTGCAAGATCATGAAGGACATGAGCGGCGGCATCACACCATTCTTCGGTGAGTGGGAAGAAATCGACAAAGATATGAACGCAGTATGCTACCTCGGACATGGATTCATCGATCCGAGATCAGCTCGTAAGGACAGAAAGATTCGTCTTGGCTGCGCTTGTGAAGAGTGGGGCTGGGAAGGCAAAGCACCTGGTCTTGAGGGAACGTTCCCTCCGGGTCCTGTAACGATGGCACATATTATCTGCATCCATGGCGAGTGGCAGATGTTCATCGCAGAGGGAACTATTCCGGATACACCTCAGCTTGAGGTTGCTGAGTCAACATGTATCGTTAAGGTTGATAAGCCTGTAAGAGAGTTCTATAAGCACGTTATTGAAGCAGGATTTGCACATCATTCAATCTGCTGTCCGGCAGCAATCGGCAAAGAGATGAGAATGTATGCTAAGCAGATCGGTGTTAAGGTTGTTGAACTGTAATTTCTAAGGATAAGTTTTCTTTAGAGACATATTGAAAGTAGTTTCTTAATTATTAAGGAGGAAAGAGTAATGAAGAAGGTTTTATGCTTGTTATTAAGCGTAGCGATGGTATTATCCCTGGCTGCCTGCGGTGGATCGTCTGCTCCGGCTGCTTCTACCGAAACACAGGCTGCTGCAGAAGCACCGGCTGCAGCTAAGAAAGATTACAAGATTGCCCTTGTTGGTGGTGAAACATCAAGTGAATGGTACATGAGAGTTGAAAAGTGCATCAATGACTACAGAGAAGAGACCGGAATCAATGCTACTTTCAACGGACCGGCAACATCTGACCCGACAGAGACGGTTTCTCTGATCAAGGACCTTATTTCACAGAAGGTTGATGCTCTTATCATCAACGTTGACTGCCAGGATGCTGTAGAGCCGGCACTTAAGGATGCCCGTGAAGCAGGAATCCTTGTAATATCAACAGAGGGTACAGGCATGACAAATCGTGATTATGATGTTGAGCCATGTGATAACAAATACTATGGTGAATACATGATGCAGGGTCTTGCTAAGCAGATGGGTGAAAAAGGTAAATATGTTGTTATGGTAGGAGATCTTACATCAACGTCACATAATGCATGGGCTGATGCAGCTATCGCATACCAGAAGGAAAACTATCCGGATATGGAACTCATTGATGAGAGACTTGAGAGCCAGGTAAATGCTGAAGTTGCTTATGAGAGAGCAAAAGAAATTCTTAAGAAGTATCCTGATCTTGGCGGTATTCTCGGATGTTCATCATTCGATCCGCTCGGAGCATCAAAGGCTATCAAGGAGTTAGGTCTTGACTGCAAGACATTCGGAAACGGAACAATGCTGACCGATGAAGAGGTTCTTAAAGACGGAACACTCGAGGCTATCACATTCTGGGATCCGGGTCTCACAGCAAAGGCTACGTGCAATCTTGCTGTTATGATTCTTGACAATGGCGGCAAGGGTGATGGCGTTGTTAAGAACGGAATGGACCTTGGTTATGAAGGATATGATAATTGCACAGTTGACGGAGTATGTATCTATGGTAATGCCTTAGTATACGGAACTGTTGACAACTTTGATGAGTATCCATTCTAAGTAATTGTCAGTTATTAAGTGACTGCCCGTTTTGGCGGGCAGTCCGTATCTTTATATTTTTTACGGACGGGAGAAAAAACTATGTCTGATACTTTGTTGAAATTATCCGATATCAATATTTCTTTCTCTGGTGTTCAAATTCTGAAAAATGTAAACATGCAGATTCAGAAGGGAGAGATACATTGTCTTATCGGAGAAAACGGATGCGGAAAGTCAACAATAGTTAAGATTGTATCCGGAGTATACAAGCCGGATTCAGGGACTATCGAGATAAACGGTAAGAGCCATTCTGTTATGAATCCAACTGCGGCGATGGAAGAAGGAATTCAGATCATCTGGCAGGATTTTTCAGTATTTCCGAATCTTACGGTATTCGAAAACATTGCTCTTAACCAGGATTTGTATAATAAAAACTTTTTTGTGAATCAGAAAGAAAGACGTAAACTGGCCAGACATGCACTGGATCTGATAGGAGTTGATATAGATCTTGATGCGACTGTCGGATCGCTTTCGGTTGCCAAGAAACAGCTGGTAGCTATAGCCAGAGCACTTTTAAATAATGCCAAATTTATCATTATGGATGAGCCGACAACGGCACTTACCAAGAACGAGGTTGCATCACTGTTCAAAGTTGTAAAGGATCTTCAGAAACAGGGTATGACTATATTGTTTATTGGACATAAGCTGGATGAAGTCTTTGAGATCGCAGAGAACTTTACGATAATAAGAAACGGAGAGGTTGTTAAGGAAGGACAGACAAAGGATTTTAACCAGGAAGACTTTGTATATTATATGACAGGCAGAAATATCAAGGAGTCTCTATTTGATGCACCAAATATGGATAAAGACAGTAAGCCTGTTTTTGAAACAAAGGACCTTTGCCTGGAAAATGAATTTGAAAATGTCAGCTTGCATATCAATTCAGGTGAAATTCTTGGTATCACCGGTCTTTTAGGTTCAGGACGAACTGAACTTGCACTTTCACTTTATGGGATGCATCCCGCAACAGGCGGTGAAGTATTCCTTGATGGTAAGAAGATTCAGGTTAAATCCATTGATGATGCTATCAAGCAGGGAATTGTGTATCTGCCGGAAGACAGGCACACGGAAGGTCTTTGCATGAGAAGGGCTATATATCATAACATCCACATGTCAACATTTGATAAATTTGTCGGAAAGAACGGAATAAGTGAATCGGATATGTATGATGATGCACTTAAATGGGTAGATAAGTTCCACATTGTTACACCGAATGTTGAAAATCCTGTTGCAACACTTTCAGGCGGAAATGCACAGAAAGTTGTTATTTCCAGACTGATGTCCATGAATCCGAAAGTTTTGATTTTAAATGGACCCACAGTAGGAGTAGATGTAGGTGCAAAGTTTGATATCCATGAGGAAATAAGACGTATTGCAGGAGAGGGCGTTGCTGTTATTCTTATTTCTGATGATATTGCAGAAGTACATGCAAACTGCAACAGAATCATGGTTATGAGAGCAGGAAGGATAACGGACGAAGTAAGAAATTGCGATGTAACAGAAGAAGAGCTGGCAGAAATGCTTAGCAGACAGGAATGAGGTGAAGAGGATGAATAAAATAAAAAAACTGCTTAGTTTACCGGAAAGCTTCTGCCTGCTTATTACTATTGTTCTCTTTATAGTTATTCAGTTACGAAGCGGACAGTTCTTTACATCAAACAACATTACTGATCTTTTGGCATCATATACAGTACCCGGAATCATGGCTATGGGAAGCCTGATAGTATTTATTTCAGGCGGACTGGATATTTCATTTCCGGCACTTTGCTCCTTAGGGGGATTTATTACTCTTACCGTGTTTAAGGATTTCACGGGCTCCGTAATAATACCGTTTTTATTCTGTTCACTGGTGTGCGGCCTTTTGGGTATGTTCAACGGTGTTATTATTGCAAAATTCAGATTTGCACCATTGATTGTTACGCTTGCAACAGAAGCACTGTTCTGGGGTATCCTGCATGGAATCTTAAGGGCAAGAGAAATCTCAGTTTTGCCTGCCTGCTTCGAAAAACTGCAGGATTCTGTCATCTGGGTTGCGACAAACCCTGAGACTGGTATTTCCAGCCAACTTCCCGGAGTATTTCTCATATTTGTGGGAGTGGTAATATTATCATCACTTCTTTTGAGAAAAACAGTATACGGCAGAAAACTCTTTGCAGTAGGAGGAAACCCGTCAGCTGCAGAAAATGTAGGAATCAATGTATTCTGGATCAGAGTATCCGCTTATATTATAAGTGGCATTACTGCCGGAATCGCTTGCTTGTGCAGATCGATGATTATCGGAAATTATCATCCGAACGCATTGTATGGTTATGAATATAATGTAATCTCTATGGTGGTTTTAGGTGGATGTTCACTTAGCGGAGGACGAGGAAGTGTAATAGGAACAATATTTGGTGTTATTCTTATTCAGACCATGAACTTAAGCCTTACACTTATGAATGTTCCTACATATTGGCAGAAATTCTGTACCGGTGTAATCATGATAATCGGTATCAGTTATTCGGCATATAGGACGATGAAGTCAAGTCAGACTCTATCCGGAGTTATGAACAAGACCGATGATAAAGTTAAGGAGGTAAAATGAGATGAAAGAAAAAACGACCTTCAAAAACTTTGTTAAAAAGAATTCTTATTATTTGTATCTGATTATAGCACTGATAATTATTTTTATAGCTATGGCATTCATCAGTGACAGCTTCTTTACTGTTACGAATTTTATCAGTATGATGGAGCAGATGTCGGATTATGCACTCATGGCACTCGGTATAATGCTTTGTCTATGCGCCGGTGGTGTTGACCTTTCAACCGTAGGTGTAGCAAATATGACAGCAGCAATACTTGCAACATATCTGATCAGATTTGCACCGGATGATTGTTCGACAGGAATATTGGTTATTTCGTGTATAGTAGTGGTTATCCTTGCACTTATTATCGGTGCAGTATGTGGAACATTCAATGGTCTTTTGATTTCAAAACTCGGAATACCACCCATGCTTGCTACTATGAGTACAAACTACCTGTATACCGGATTGTGTATGGTTATTACAAAGGGAGTATCACTCTCAGGAATAAACGAAAGATTTGTTGAAGCATTTACAGTTAATATTTTCGGATTTCTTCCAATTGGAATAGTCGTGCTTATATTGGCTGCCGTATTCATTTGGTATGAACTAAAAAAGACATCATTTGGTGTTAAACTTTGTATGGTTGGAACAAACCCGACAGCAACATATTTTGCAGGTATCAACAATGATTGGATAAAAATCAAGGCACATATGATAAGCAGCATTCTGTCAGCTGTAGCAGGTGTGTTGATGCTCGCGAGACTGAGCTCATCAAGGGCTGATTATGGAAAAGCATACAGTACACAGGCAATTCTGATTTGTATCCTTGGAGGCACAGCTGCGATAGGCGGAAAGTTCTCAATTCCCGGAACTATACTCGGAGTATTTATCGTTCAGGCAATCACAACCGGTGTCAGCATGACTCCGGGAGCAAACAGCTATATGAAGAATCTGGTTTATGCAGTATTGCTTCTTTCAGTTATGATTCTTGATTATTACAGGACGAACAGAAAGGTAAAAGCAAAATGAAACGAATCGGTCAGGTGATTCGGATCAAACCGGAATTTGAAAGCAAATATCGGGAACTTCATGCCAAAGCATGGCCCGGAGTTCTCGATATGCTGAAGAAAGCCAATATTTGTAACTATTCTATATATATTCAGGATGATTTGCTTTTTGCATTTTTTGAGTATACAGGTAATGACTATGAAGCAGATATGCAAAAGATATCAGATGATCCTGTTTCTATAGAGTGGGAGAAAATATGTAATGAATGTCAGCTTCCATACAAGACCGGGGGAAAGATTGAATGGACAGATATGGAAGAAGTTTTTCATATGGATTGATAAAAGGAGAAAGAACATGAAGACAATAAAAGATAAGCAGCTTCTGATGGCAGCTGATTTTGCAGGATATCCGCTTAAAGAGGAGATCAAGGCATATCTTGAGAAAAAGGGATGGACAATCACAGATATCGGTGTAAAAGCTGATTCGGATCCCAATGATACAGAGCTTATGTTCCACAGAATCGGACTTCGTGCAGGTTCCATGATTTCCGAAGGAGAGTTTGAAAGAGCTATGATCTTCTGCGGAACCGGAATGGGAATTCATATTGCTGCAAGCAAATGTCCGGGAGTACATGCGGGAGTAGTAGAGTCGGTTCCGGCAGCATTTCGCGCAATAACCGGCAACGGAGTAAACGTACTTGCAATGGGAGCATTCTATGTAACACCGGAGCTCGGCAAGCAGTGTGCAGACGCATATCTTTACAATGACTTCGGATCGGGCTGGGAGTGGTGGCCGGACTTTGACAAGTTCCATCAGATAGCAATAGATGAACTGAATGCATTTAACTATGAGGAGTATAAGGCAAACGGATTCAAGGTTAAGCATATAGATGACTGCGAATGTCAGCTTTATGACAGACCGGAAGGTTTCTCGCCTGTTCCGCTTATGGTAAAAAGATGAAAAAATTAACGGCATTAATCATGGCAGCCATTCTGGTATTCAGTCTGGCTGCCTGCAGCAGAACGGTACCGCAGGAAGAAGTCATTGCACTTCGTGATCAGATAAAAGAGTCAACAGAACATTCAATGATTCTGAATGGTTTTGTTGCTTATATGTTCGGAATCAAAGAGGATTCTGATGAACAGGGTCTGATAACTGACGGAGAAAACTACAATATGACAGTGAACCTTCTGAGACTGAACAACTACCTGGAGTATGAGGATCATATCACAAAGGTCAAAGAAGAACGGGATAAGATAATTGAGAAGATGGAGGAATGGAAGGGAAAAGACATTCCCAAGGATCTTCAGAAAATGTATGATGAATATATCATAGTTTCGGATATTGCCATCGAACCGGCAAACGAAGAGGATTCGCTTAAGCAGTTTGCTGCCGAGTATAAGGATGCACTGGAAAAATCCGAGAAGATATATGATATGGTAGAAAACTGGAAATAAACAGGAATTGGAAGAGGTTTAAAAGTGAGCAGGACAGCTATTATCAATGTGACAATAATAAGGCCGGACCGTATGATTCCGAATGGTGCCGTGATTTTCGAAGACGGAGTGATTACGGCTTTCGGAGAAAAGAAAAAACTGAGCATCCCGTCTGATTGTGTGGTAATAGACGGAGAAGGATATTACTGCGGCCCCGGACTTGTAGATATACATACTCATGCGGGAAACAATATATTCTTTACAGATGATCCGATTGAAGCGGCGCAGGAGCATTTACATCATGGAACCACTTCGGTCTATCCGGCACTTTATTTCAGTTTTGACAGCGAGGGATATGTCAAGGCAATCGACAGGATAAGAGAGGCGATGAAAGATAATCGCTGCAGGAATATATCGGGAGTTTATATGGAGGGTCCGTATCTTAATCCGAAATTCGGATGCGATAAGGATAACAACCCATGGCCGACGGTTGACCGGAATAAATACATGCCGGTAATCGAAGCAGCAAAAGATCTGGCATGTGTATGGGCTGTCGCACCGGAAAGAGAAGGAATCCTTGATTATATCAATGATGTCAGAAAGCTTGTCCCGGATGCGGTATTTTCAGTGGCACATTCGGAGGCCGCACCGTGGGAAGTAGAGGCATTGATTCCGTACGGACTGAAGATAGGAACTCATCATACTGATGCAACCGGAAAATATCATGAGTATCCGGATCCGGAGATACTGGGAGTGGGTGTTGATGAAGCTGTAAATATGAACGATGATATATATGCCGAGCTCATTGTTGACAGCCTCGGAGTGCATGTTCATCCGTATATGATAAGACTGATAAGAAAAATCAAAGGAGACAGCCGGATAATTCTTATATCCGACGCATATGCTGCACACGGGCCTATACCGGAGGGATATGACGGAGTTGATGATCTGAATTTCGATATTACAGGTGAGATTGCAGGATCAAGACTGACTCTGGATAAGGCATGCAGGAATATGATGCGCCATACAGGGGCATCACTGGTAAATGTATTTAATTATGCTTCATATAATCCGGCAGCGGCAATCGGACTTAAAGACAGAGGAGAGATTGCTGTCGGCAAACGTGCGGACATCATCCTGACTGATGACGAGATGAATGTAAAGAAAGTCATTCATAAGGGAGAATTATTATGATATTTCTGGGTATTGACGCAGGTACTCAAGGAGTCAGAGCAACCGCCGCCGATGAGAACGGAAAACTGATTGCAAGTGCTCATAGACAATATGAGCACTTTAATCTTGCGGAAAAGAGTCTGATTGAAAAAGGATACAGAGAGCAGTCTCCGGATGAATGGTGGAGTGCATGCAAAGCTGTACTTGCAGAGATTGGCAGGAGTATTGCAGGTACCGGCAGCGCGAAGGCCGTATGTGTTGATGGCACATCCGGCACCATAGTTCCGCTTGATGAAAACGACGTGGCGATAGGTCATGCTATCATGTATAACGATGTGAGAGGAAACGGTGGAAAGGCTCTTCCCAAGATAATGTGGCTGAAGGAACACGGAGCAGGCACAGAACATATTATGCCGGCAAGGTTTGTTCATCACGCTGATTATATAGCCGGGAAGCTTTCTGGAAGATACGATACAACAGACTGGTCAAATGCCCTGAAATCAGGATACGATGTTCGAAAGGAAGAATGGTCGGTGCAGGCAAAAGAGGCTTTCGGGGATAAGATACAGAAAGTAACGGCCTGCGGTACCCGGATCGGAGAGGTATTTACATCAGATAAGGAACTTGATTTTCTTAACGGGGCAATCCTCGTATCGGGAGCAAGTGACGGATACATGAGTGCAGTAGCAACATGTGCGGTAAATCCCGGGGAGTGGGCAAGTATTATCGGTACAACGCTGATTCTTAAGGGAGTAACGAAGGAATATATTGATGATCCGGACGGCTGTGTATATTGTCATAAGCATCCTCAGGGATTCTGGATGCCGGGAGGAGCCGGCAATGTAGGCGGCAGATGTCTGAATGAATGGTTCGGAGAAGAACATTTTGACGAATTGAACAGACAGGCGAAAACCGAAACGCCAACAGGTGACATTGAGTATCCGCTTATGGTTCCGGGAGAGAGGTTCCCGTTCCTGAAAAATGATTTTCCGGGATTCGGAGATCACCGCAGCTATACGGCTGTTATAGAAGGAATCGCATATGTGGAACGGCTGTGCTTCGAAAAGCTTGAAGAACTCGGATGCGAGGTAGGTGATACGGTATACAGTACCGGAGGAGCATGCAGATCTGATGTATGGCTTCAGATAAGAGCAGATGTACTCGGGAAGACCATTAAGGTTCCGGAGGTAACCGATGCCGCCATAGGAGGAGCTATGATGGCTGCAGGAGCGGTACATTATGAGAGCCTGAGCGAAGCCGTATCTCATATGGGACGCATATCAAAAACCGTCACGCCTCAGAAATGCGTGTATGATGAGATATATAAAAAGTTTAAGAATAAAGTTGAAGATTATATAAGGTGATACCGGGTGATTTATAAGGACTGCGACATAAGAGGAATATATGGTAAGGAACTCACACTGCAGGAGGTGCGTCTGATAGGACGTGCTCTCGGAACCATGCTCGAAGGAAGAAACATTACTGTATGCGGAGATGTGAGAGTAAGCACTTATGATATAAAAGAACAGCTGATTGCAGGACTTGTCGAAACCGGCGGAGATGTAATAGATATAGGAATCGTTCCGACTCCGGCCGCGTATTTTGCAAAAAGCAGCAGATGCCTTGATACGTATGCACTTGCCGTAGTTACGGCTTCTCATAATCCGGCAGAGTATAACGGAATCAAACTTATGCTGGGGAACATGCCACCGACTCCTCGGGAAATCAAAGATATTGCGGAAATGGTTCGTACCGGAAATTTCAGCTTTTCAGAGGGAAGAGCAGTTACCCTTGATATAAGAGATGCATACGAAAAGACACTGTGCGATCTTGCAAAACCCGCAGGGAAGCCATTAAAAGTCGTACTGGATATAGGAAACGGGACAACATCCGGAATAGCCGGTAAGATATTTTCCGATATGGGATATGAGGTATCGGAGCTTTATCCCGAGGCAGACGGAAGATTTCCGAACAGGAATCCCAACCCTGCGGATTTTAAAAATATAGAAGAACTTTGCAGAAGGGTGACAGAGGAAAATGCTGACTTCGGGGCAGCATTTGACGGTGACGGAGACAGAGCGGTGTTTGTTGACGATAAGGGACGCCCTGTGATTAATGAAAAATCACTTATTATGCTGACAGCATTGAAATCACGCCGGTACGGAGGTCCGTTCTCTGTGGTCTATGATCAGAAATGCAGTTCGATCGTTCCAAAGACAATAGAATCGCTCGGCGGTGAGCCGATACTTGAGAGAAGCGGCCATGCATTTATCAAGAAACGTTTTATAGAGAATGGCAGTATCCTGGCCGGCGAGATAAGCGGACACTTTTTCTTTAAGGAACTCGGCCATGATGACGGAATATATGCGGGACTGTGCATAGGGGAATATATATCAGAATCAGGGAAAAAGCTATCGGAACTGGCAGATGAGATACCGGATCCGCATATCTCATCGGATCTGAGATACAAGGTGGAGTATGCCGCAATGAATCAGATTATCGAAAGAATTAAATCTGATTATGCAGAATATCCTGTTTCTGTATATGACGGTGTCAGGGTAGAACTACCGGACGGGTGGTTTCTTGTCCGTAAGTCAGTAACGGCACAGG
>JAGHSD010000048.1 GCA_018066045.1 Candidatus Darwinimomas equi
GAACACATGAGAGTCATCAGGAGACCATAGATCTTATCAAGAAAGTCAGGGAAAAGATGAATCTGCCTATCCCGATTATGCTTGATACCAAGGGCCCTGAATACAGAATCGGAATGTTTGAGGATCATGATGCTATTCTGGAAGACGGGGACACTTTTATTTTCACAATGGACGATGTGCTCGGAAACAGAGAGAGGGTTTCGGTAAGCTATAAGAATCTGGTAAATGAGCTGCATGTAGGCGACAGAATACTCGTTAACAACGGTCTTCTTATCTTTGAAGTTGAAGAACTCAAGGAAAGGGATATTGTATGTAAAGTTATAGCCGGAGGAAGGATATCCAACCGGAAGAGCATGAATTTTCCGAATCATGTGCTTCAGGGACCGTATCTGAGCGAGGATGACAAGAGTGATATTCTGTTCGGAATAAAGAATGATGTTGATTATGTGGCAGCTTCGTTTGTTTCTACGAAGGAGGACATGGAGGCACTCAGGAACTTCCTTGACGAGAACGGCGGAAAGGACATAGATATCGTTGCCAAGATAGAGAACAGATCTGGCGTGAATAATATAGATGAGATATGTGAGATTGCGGACGGAATCATGGTATCCAGAGGAGATCTGGGAGTCGAGATACCGTTCGTAGAGGTACCTTCCGTACAGAAATATCTGATAAAGAAATGCCGTATGCTCGGAAAACGTGTAATCACCGCTACGGAGATGCTGGAGTCCATGATTTATCAGCCAAGACCGACAAGAGCCGAGATTTCCGATGTTGCAAATGCGGTATATGACGGAACTTCGGCAGTAATGCTCTCAGGTGAATCGGCAAGCGGAAAATATCCGGTCGAAGCTGTCAGAAGCATGGCCGAGATAGCTGAAAGCACTGAGAATACGATAGATTATGCTAAGGGATTCAGAACCACGGAATTCACGATAAAGAGCAATCTGGATGCTGTTTCGCACGCGGCATGTGCTATGGCGGTCGATATAGAGGCAAAAGGAATAGTAATCAGCTCTGTCTCGGGAATAACGGCCAGAATGGTTTCGCGTTTCCGTTCACCGATAGACATAATAGGTATCACTACGCATGAAAAGGCATGGAGAAAGCTTGCGTTGAGCTGGGGAGTGACTCCTGTTTTCAGTGAGGAATTCAATTCGGTTGATGTTATGTTCTACTATGCTCTCGGATATGCGAAAGAAGTCCTGAAGTTAGAGAAGGGCGACAAAGTAATTCTTACCGGAGGACCGGCAAACGGTCAGCCCGGAACGACAAATACGATAAGACTTGAAAGCATTAAAAAATAAGATTCTTAATATGTATGAGTGAGGTGCAGATATGAAGGACAAGGATTGTATTTTCTGTTTATTAGCTAACGGAGATATTCCGACGGCAAAAGTTTATGAGGATGAAGATATGACGGTAATACTGGATGCAGGTCCGGCAGCAAAGGGACATGCGCTGGTACTGCCGAAGGATCATTTTAAGAATATTACGGAGGTTCCGGAAACTCTGGCCGGAAAGCTTACTGCAGCTGCGGCAAAGGTCGGAACAGCGCAGATGAAGGCACTCGGAGCAGACGGATTTAATATCGTTATCAATACCAATGAAGCCGCAGGACAGACTGTATTTCACTGCCATATTCATGTGATTCCGAGATATAACGGCGACGGTGCACTTATGTCATGGGTTCCGGGAGAAGCAAAGGACAGTGAGGCTGTAGCGGCAAAGCTTGCCGAGGCTCTGTAATATCGGTCAATATTGAAAGAAATGTCCAACCGGAGGTGGAATTATGATAATACGTTCAGAACTGGCGGAAACAGCTGCGGCACTTAATACAGCACATATGATGTGCGCTGCGGCGCGTACTGCACCCAAGACGAGAGGTATAGACAATATAGTTACGCTGATACTTACGGATGAGGATATCCGAAAACTGAGCGGCAGGATGATCGAAACAGGCGGAGAAGGAAGCTCGATCGCAAGAGACGGCGAGAACCTGCTCAAAGCACAGGCGGTGGTTCTTATCGGAGTGAAACGTTCGGAATACGGACTGAATTGCGGATATTGCGGGCATCCTACATGTGAGAAATGCATGGAGAACGGCGGGGCATGTATATTTGCAACGACGGATCTGGGAATAGCCATAGGCTCCGCGGTATCAGCTGCGGCCGATATGAGAGTAGATAAC